>JAIBAV010000015.1 GCA_019695015.1 Chitinophagaceae bacterium | reverse complement strand
TGTTATTAGTGCTGTTTGCCTTAATATGGCACTTTTACCACTCATATTTGGGCCAGTAAGAATGATTATTTGTTGGCTATCTGCATCTGCATAAATATCATTTGCAATAAATGCTTTGCCTTCTGGTAAATTTCTTTCAAGAACTGGGTGCCTACTTTCTTTCAAATTTAATTCAAGCCCATTATGCAGTTGAGGCTTTTTGTATTTGTACTTTAAGGCATTTTCAGAAAAGCAAAGTAAACAATCTACAATAGCTACTATGTTACCATTTACTTGTATGGGTGCTATATAATCTTGTAATGCAAGTAATAATTTTTCAAAAATTTCAAGTTCAATTGTAATAATTTTTTCTTCAGCACCTATTATTTTTTCTTCATATTCTTTAAGTTCTGTTGTAATATATCTTTCTGCATTTGCTAAAGTTTGTTTTCTTATCCAGCTTGCAGGCACTTTATTTTTATGTGTATTGGTAACTTCTAAAAAATATCCAAAAACATTATTAAATCCAATTTTTAAAGAAGGAATACCTGTTGTATCTGCCTCTCTTTGTTGAATATTAATTAAATATTCTTTACCACCCGAAGCTATTTTTCTTAGCTCATCTAACTCATGATGAACACCAGTTTTAATTATTCCACCTTTATTAGTTGTAACAGGAGGCTCTTCCTGAATTTCGGTTAATATTTTTTCCAGAATTACCGTACAATTGTTTAAATTATCTGAAAGCCTTTGTAAGTAAGGGTTTTTGAAGGAGGAACAAATTTTTTTAATAATGGCAACTTGTTGTAATCCTTTAGCAAGTTGTATAACCTCTCTTGGATTTATTTTTTTTAAAGGAATTTTACTAACCAACCTTTCAATATCGCCACAATGCTTTATTGCGTTAATTAGTTGAAGCCGATTATCTGTATCTACTATAAAATCTTCTACAACTTGTAACCGTTCATTTATTTTATCCAAATTTTTTAAAGGCATTACTACCCAGCGTTTAAGTAGCCTTGCACCCATTGGCGAAACAGTATTGTCTAAAACTTTTAATAAGTTATTACCTTCTGCACCAGGGCTGCCAATAATTTCAAGATTTTTGATTGTAAATTTATCCATCCACAAAAAATCTTCTCTCTCTATTCTTTGTATTGTTGTTATATGTTGAAGGTTTGAATGTTCTGTATCTTTTAAATAATACAAAATGGCACCAGCAGCAATAATAGAGTGCTGCATATTTTCAATTCCAAACCCTTTTAAAGAATGTGTTTGAAAATGTTTTATTAAACTTTCTGTTGCAAAGCCAAGTTCAAAAATCCAACTTTCTAAAGTGTAGGTATAAAATTTTACGCCAAATGTTTCTTTAAATTGTTTTTGTGAGCTTCTTTGAAAAATAACTTCTGCAGGCTTTAAGCTTTGTAAAAGTTTATCTATATATTCTTCATTTCCTTCTGCTACAAAAAACTCTCCAGTACTAATATCTAAAAAGGCAATACCTACATTACTTTCAGCAAAATGGATAGCTGCTAAAAAATTATTATTACTATTTTCCAGAAGTTTATCGTTAGTAGCAACGCCAGGTGTAACCAACTCTGTAACACCACGTTTTACAACACCTTTGGCTTGTTTAGGGTCTTCTAACTGATCGCAAATAGCAACACGATAACCAGCTTTTACTAATTTATGTAGGTAAGTATCTAGTGCATGATGAGGAAAGCCTGCCAATTCTGTATTACCTACATCACCATTATTTCTTTTAGTAAGTGTAATGCCCAGCACCTGCGATGCATTGATTGCATCTTGCCCAAAAGTTTCGTAAAAATCACCAACTCTAAACAACAAAATAGCATCGGGGTATTTTTGTTTAATTGCTTTATGTTGTTGCATCATAGGCGATACAGAAGCAGCTTTTGCCATAGTTAGCAAATATAAACATTGTACATTGGCATCAATAAAAATTAAACAAAATACTAATTTTTATATCCATTTCTTAATACGATATTTAGTACTTTCGGTACCTATTAAACATAGTATGCAAATAAGGCTTAATAAGATAATACCTATACCACTTAAAGATAAATTACTACAGAGAAAATCTGATGTTTGGAATACTGATTTAATTTTTAATATCCAACAGTTGGTAAAAATAAATGCACCCAGTGGCACAGGTAAAACTACACTAATACATATATTGTATAAACTTAGAAATGATTATTCTGGTATTGTAAAATGGAATGATGAATTGCTGGAAAATATTAATGACGATAAATTGGCTAATTATCGTAAACATAAATTAAGCATTGTTTTTCAAGATTTAAAACTTTTTCAAAATCTTACTGCAAAAGAAAATATTGAGCTTAACAGGGTTTTACAAAAACCATATTATGAAGAAAAGGTAATTGTAGAAATGGCTGAAGAATTAGGTGTTGATTCTATTTTACAGCAACCCATAAGGCTTTGTAGCTATGGAGAGCAACAACGAATTGCTATAATAAGAGCTTTAATTCAACCCTTTGAGTTGTTGTTAATGGATGAGCCATTTAGCCATTTAGATTATGATAATACTGTTAAAGCAGCTGCATTAATTGCAAAAGAATGCACTAAAAGAAATGCAGGATTTGTATTAACAGACCTTGATGATGACAATCATTTTTTATATTCACAAAAATTAAGGCTTTAATTAAAATGCTTTTTACACTTTTAAAAAAAATAATTAAAACAGCTACCGGCAGAACAAAGTTTATAATGGCTTTTATTGGCCTGTCGGTTGCATTGTTACTTATTTTATCTGCCATACAAATACAGGCAAACTATAATCAATTATTGTATGGCAAAAATAATACAGATAGTACAGCCAATTTTTTAGTAGTAAACAAAGAGGTAAATGATAACACAGTAAATGCAACAATTTTAAGTAATGAGGTTTTACATGAAATAAAACAGCAGCCTTTTATTGATGCAGTTGGATATATAAGTGGTGGAAGATATAAAGCATCTATAGAAAGTTTAATTCAATCTTTTCCTTTTTATACTGATATTGCATTTGAAAGTGTACAAAATGATTTTATTGATGTGAATAGTAAAGATTGGGCTTGGAATGAGAACTCTAATTTTATTCCTATGATTATTCCCAACATGTTTTTAGATATTTATAATTTTCAATTCTCCATTTCTCAAGGCTATCCTCAAATTACTCCAGAAACCTTAAAGATGATGCGTTTTAGGGTTAATCTTTATTATGCAAACGGAAACTCAGAAAATTACATTGGCAGAATTGTTGGTTTTAGTGATAGAATTTCGAGTGTATTGGTACCACAGAGTTTTATGGATTGGGCCAACAAAAAATATGGTAATTCCAAAACTACTAACCCAGGCAGGGTTGTGATAAAAACCAAAGATCCTGGCAATCCAGAATTAGTAAAATTTCTAAAAAGCAAAGGTTTAACAACCGATGCAGATAAAACCAGATTTAGTAAGTATAGGCAGATTGTAAATGCAGTTGTTAATGTAAGTTGGGTAACTGGTGCTATTATGCTTTTGTTTGCATTACTCGTATTTACAATGTTTATCCAGCTTACTGTTGCCTCGTGTAAAGAAGAAATAAAATTATTAATTACTATTGGCACATCGCCAATACAATTGAAAAGCTTTTTAATGAAACAATTTTTTCCTTCTAATATTGTAATTGTTGGTTTAGCATTAATGCTTGTTTCCATAGTACAATTTATGCTATATAAATATTTACAAGCACAAAATATTTTCTTGTCTGCTTATATTTCTATTTATACTATTGTTGCAGCTTGTGTTGTTTTAATGTTGTTGTGGCTGGTAAACCATTTAACCATTAAAAAATATATTGAAGAGAAAGTGTAGGTTAATTGTTTTCTAGAGTTAATAATACTTGCCAAGCCTCCTTTACTTTTTTATTATCTAATAACTCTTTGGCATAATTGTGTAATTCTTTTTCCATTTCGTTAGGGCTTGCAGAAAAATATTGAACAATGTTTTTTAAAGTTTCATCAGTAAATGTTGCATCAACCTGTGGTAAACTTTGCACATTAGCCAACATGCCTAAATTGTTACCTGTAAGTATTGTACTATTTCTTATACCTTCTGGCAAAGCATCTACACCAATGCCCAACTCTCTAATTGGTTTTGGAACAGTGAATAAATTTTCTGGTGTAATGCTTGCATAATAGTCTCCTCCAAGCCTTGCAATATGATGCATTTTTTGATGGTCAATCATGCTTTTATCTTCATTTAAAATGCTTTCGTTAATGTGCATACACAATACTTCTGCAAAAACCAACTGACCAGCACCACCACCTTCTCCTAAACTTTTTGTCTCAATTACTTTACATTCTAAATTTATTTTAGACTCTTTAACCATTGGAGGTTTAACCATAGTAGATTGTACTTTTGTGAAACCAGCTTTAATAAACTCATCTACCTGTTTGGGATACTCACAACTGCTAAGGCTTACTTGTTGTACCATATCAAAATCACAAATATTAATTACAATTTCTGGCACTTCTTGTACGTTTAAAAAAGTATCTTTCAGTAATCCAGTTCTACCGCTACGGGCAGGAGAAAATATTACAATAGGCGGATTGGAAGAAAATAAATTGAAGAAAGAAAAAGGACTAAGGTTTATATTCCCTTCTTTATCTGTTGTGCTTACAAAACAAATAGGGCGTGGTGCAATTGCATGTTGTAACCATGCTTGTCGTTCTATTAAATTAATTTCAGATAAATTGATAAACATAAAATGTTTTTAATCTTCTATTGCTTTATTGATAAAATATATTAATGGTGTTATAGTTTCAAAATTACTAACAATATTTTGAATACAATTTTCTTTAAGTAGCTCTTCGTCTAAAATATTTTTAGATACAATATAACTTTTAAACTTTAAATATTCAATAGCGGGATTGTCTATATCATATCCTTTTGGTGGACGAGTTAAAACATATTCCTTGCTTTTATCAATCCCACCAAATTGTTGAATAATTTTTTGGGATGCAACTATTTTATTAAACTCTAAAAAGTTATAATCTATTTCTTGTCTTATTTTTTTTAATTCAATAGTTTTTGGCATCCAAATTCCACCAGCCAAAAAACTTGCACCAGGTTCAATATGTAAATAGTAACCAGCATTGGCTATTTTCTTTCCCCCTTTATTAATACTTGCACCCATATTGGTTTTGTAGGGTGTTTTGTTTGGGCTAAAACGAACATCTCTGTTAATTCTAAAAATACAATTTTTAGCAATTAAGGGCTCGAGGGTTGTATCTTTCTTTTTTAGCTTTTTAATTATAGCCTCATTGAGGTTAATAAAATCTGCTTTGGTTTCATCATACCAACCTCTGTTAGCATCAAACCAAATTTTATTATTATTATTTTTTAAAGAACTCAAAAACTGTAGTGTGTTTTTTTGAAGCATAGATTCCATATTTTATCAGTCCACTAATTGTATAAATTCGTCTTCATTTAAAATCTTAATAGTATTGATTTTTTTTGCTTTTTCTAATTTATTTCCTGCGTCTTCGCCAACAATTAAGTAATTTAATTTTGCACTAACAAGGATGATTTGTTATTTATTCTTTTTTTTATTCTTTCTCAACTTTTCAAGTTCAGAAACATCCAACAAATCTTTATTCCTTGCTGCAAATAATTTCATATCTCTTAAAAAATCATAAGGAACAATGTTCATTGTAACATCCTTTTCAATTGCAAAGATGACTTTGTTTTTTTCAGCGTCATCAAAAGAAATTTTTGAATGAACAAAAGTAAGAACATCAATATCTGCTGTTGGGGTACCTATATTCGCCTTAAATGGCTTAGTAAAATCTTCTTCATATAATAGAGCAACTTCATTTTCTGAATATTGCATACAAAGCAGGGTTTGTATAAAAGCAAGTTTATTTTCATTGGTAGGTGCAAGCCAAACATCTAAATCGTGGGTATGTCTGTTATATCCATAATAGTTTACAGCATAACCACCAATAAGTAAATAACGCAAATTATTTTTTGCAGCACAGGAAAGAAACACAATAAATTCAGGATGTAAAATATCCATGATGTACTGTAATTTTTCTTGTTGAGTTTTTTACAGAATTAAATTTCTTAGAAAGTTGTTGCATATAAAAAAGATTTCTAAACCGTTCTAATGGAGTGGTTTTGCCCTGCTGCTGCAAAGTGTATGCTTCTTGTTCTTCAAATGTTTTAAATATTTTTATTTTCCTTTCCACATTCCAAATTTATAAAAATATTAGCTTATTACTGCTTTTTTGTAAAAACCCAGCTCAGCAA
Source organism: Chitinophagaceae bacterium (assembly GCA_019695015.1). Lineage (GTDB taxonomy): Bacteria > Bacteroidota > Bacteroidia > Chitinophagales > Chitinophagaceae > UBA1930. The sequence continues at coordinate 14,127 of JAIBAV010000015.1, read as the reverse complement.
AGCTTATAGCCTTGCAGGTTTATTCTATTGCCTAAGGCAATTTTTGTTTACGTAAAGGGAAAAATAAAATCTGTACCTTTATACCAAATATTACTACAATGAATACTCCTAATGTTCAAATACCGCCATCAACAAAATTCAGCAATGTGCAGTTGGAATTGCTAAACCTTTTTGCTCATAATGTAAGCGATGAAGAATTAATTGAATTAAAAGATGTTTTGGGCAAACGTTTTTTGAGCAAACTTTCAAATGATGTAAATAAAGCCATAGAAGAAAAAAACATTACCAATAATGATTTAGAAAAATGGCTGAATGAAAAATCTTAATTTAGTAATTGATACAAATATTTTTCTTGTTTCCATTGCAAAAAACTTTCGTTACAGGTGGATATATGACGCTTTGCTGAATGGGAAATTTAATTTACTTATCAGTACAGAAATTTTACTTGAATACGAAGAACTTTTTCAAATTAAATATGGAGTAAAATATTCAAGCGACAAGTTTGTAGAGTTTTTATTAAATAAAAACGTGCTGTTAATTTCTCCATCTTTTCGTTGGCAAACAATATATCCTGATTTGGATGATAACAAATTTGTAGATTGTGCAATAGCAGGAAATGCAGATTTTATAATAAGTAATGATGCTGATTTCAAAATATTAAAAACAATAGATTTCCCCAAAGTAAATGTGCTGACACTTGATGAGTTTGAAACTTCATTTAAAGAATATTTTATTTCCTAATCAATCATTCTTTACCCTATCATCTGCAAAAACTCTTCTTCATTTAAAATCTTTATAGTATTTATTTTTTTTGCTTTTTCTAATTTACTTCCTGCGTCGTCACCAACAATTAAGTAATTTAATTTTGCACTAACACCACTTACAATTATGCCACCATGTTGTTCAGCCAAAGCCTCTGCCTGGTTACGTTTTAGTTTAGATAGGGTTCCGGTAAATAAAAATGTTTGCCCAGCCAGTTCGCCAATATTAATAGTTTGTTTTTTAGTATTTTTTAATTGTAAACCCAATTGCTCTAATTCAAGAATCATATTTATATTACTTTCATTACTAAAAAAATGATGAATACTTTTAGCAACTTTTGTTCCTACATCTTCAAGTGTTTGTAAATCGTCGGTTGTTTTGTTTTTAAATTCTAACAAATGCTCTACACTGTTGGCTAAAGTTTTTGCTGTTGTTTCGCCAACAAATCTTATTCCTAAACCATAAATTAATCTGTTTAATGGTTGTTGTTTGCTACTTGCAATAGCAGCTTGTAAATTATCTATAGATTTTTTGCCAAAACCTTCTATTTCGCCAATATTGGTTAAGTTTAGCTTGTAGATAGTTGGGATGTCTTTTAATAAATTTTTTTCATAAAACTTACGTACAATAGCGTCTCCCAGACCTTTAATATCCATTGCATCTTTACTGGCAAAGTGAATAATTTTTTCTACCACCTGTGCTTCACATTCAATATTAATGCAACGCCAAACGGCTTCCCCTTCTTCTTTAAATAATTGATTTTTACAAACGGGGCAATTTTCTGGAAAAACTATTTCATGCTCATTGCCTTTTCTTGCTGTGGTTATGCTTTTTACAATTTGTGGAATAACATCACCTGCACGTTCTATTAAAACGGTATCTCCAATTTTTAAATCTTTTTCTTTAATATACTCTACGTTGTGTACTGAAATGCTAGAAACTGTAACACCACCAATAAACACAGGCTCTAGTTTTGCAACAGGTGTTATTGCTCCTGTTCGCCCAACCTGAAACTCTACTGCATTTAAAACAGTTGTTGCCTGCCTTGCTTTAAATTTATAAGCAATTGCCCAGCGTGGGTGATGGCTTGTCATACCAAGCTGCTCTTGTAATAATAAGCTATTAACTTTTATAACCATTCCATCAATCTCATAAGGCAAATCGTCTCTTTTTTGTTCAAAGGAGGTTACATATTCTATTACTTCATTAATATTTTTTGCAACAAATTTTTCATTTTCGGTTGAACGAAACCCACAGTTCCATAATAAGTTTAACTGTTGAGAATGAGTATTTACCTTGTGGGTATTATTTTGAGTAATATAACTTATATGATATAAAAAGGCATCTAAGTTTCTTTGAGCAACTTCTTTAGGATCTTTAATTCTTAAACTTCCAGCAGCAGTGTTTCTTGGGTTTGCAACTGTTGCTAAACCTTGCTGCGTAAGCTTTTCATTATATTTTTGAAATGCCTCTTTGGTCATCATCACTTCACCTCTTATTTCAATTTGCCTGATACCATATTTACTAAAAGGTGCAGATAGAGGAATGGAACGAATTTGTTTTATATTGGTTGTAATATCATCACCCTCTACACCATTGCCTCTAGTTGTAGCCCTCGTTAATAAATCATTTTCATAAATTAAACTAATACTAGCTCCATCTAATTTAGGCTCTACGCAATATTCAATTTCTTGTAAACCACTTGCTTCTTTTGCCTTTCTATCAAAGTCTAGTAAATCTGTTTCGTTATAACTGTTTTCCAAACTTAGCATTGGCACTAAATGTTGTACTGTTTCAAAGCCATTGTTTAAACTACTACCAACTCTTTGTGTAGGAGAATCTTTGGTAATTATCTCTGGATTTTCTTTTTCTGCTTTTGTTAATAAATTAAACAAAAAATCGTATTCATTATCGCTTATTAATGCATTGTTTAAAACATAATAATTATATTCATGAAACTGCAAAACAGCCCTAAGAGTGTTAATATTAGATAAAACAAACTGGCTATTTAAACTATTACTTAAAAATAACTTTGACTGTTGTAGCCATTGCTCTTTATTGCTATACATAATCTAGTTTAGAAGGTTAAAATTAACAAGATAGATTGCATTAATAATACTAAACACGTAATTTTTATTTATTTAATTAATTAACCTCAAAAAGTACAATAGATGAATTGTATGTTTGCATTAAATTTTTTAAACTACTTTTACGAGATACTTTTAAAATTGCTTTACATTAAACAGTAATACTTTATTATGCTTTATTCAATGACAGGTTATGGAAGAGGAGAAAAGATAATTGGCGATAAAACATTTTTAATTGAAATAAAATCATTAAACGGAAAACAATTTGATTTAAGGTTATTTCTACCCAACTTATTAAAACCCTTTGAGTTTGAAATAAGAAGCAAAATTGCCGAAGACTTAGAACGAGGAAGTGTTGAATGTGTTATTACAATTAAACAAAATGGAATTAATAAACCTGTAAGTATTAATACTGAACTCTTAAAGGCATACTATAAAAGCATTTCAGAAATAGCAGAAGAATTGAATGCGGATAAAACACAATTGATGGCAGCTATTTTAAGATTACCAGAAGTGGTTTCAAACTCAACAGAAATTTTAAGTGATACTGAATGGAAAGAAGTGGAAGCCTTATTAAAAAATGTTTTATCTGACATTAATGAGCATAGAAAAGAAGAAGGAAAAAGTTCTGAATGTGATTTACTGCAACGCCTTGTTAGTATTGAAAAATTGCAAGATGAAGTTAAAACGTTAGAACCTTTAAGAAGAGAAAAAATTAAAGAAGGATTACAAAAACTACTTATAGAATATGTTGGAGTAAATAATTATGATACTAACAGATTAGAACAAGAATTGATTTATTATATTGAAAAAATTGATATTAGCGAAGAACAAGTAAGATTAATAAATCATTGTAATTATTTTAGAAATATTTTAGAAGAACCAACCAAAGCCAAGGGCAAAAAATTATCATTTATTTTACAAGAATTTGGCAGAGAAATTAATACTACAGGCAGCAAAGCAAATAATGCTGATATACAAAAGAAAGTAGTATTAATGAAAGATGAACTAGAGAAAATGAAGGAACAGGTATTAAATGTATTATAAAACCCAAAATTGTTTAGATAGAAATTTATTATTTCAACAAGTTTTAAAATGAAATTTACTGCGTATTTATTTTTTGTGATGGCATTTTTTTCTTCGTGTACAACGTTAGATGTATATGAAAGAACAACTTTTTTTAATAATCATCAATGGAAAAGTCAGCAACCAGTTCAAGCGGTTTTTGAAATTTCCGATACTACTACTTTATATAACTTATATTTTGTGCTAAGGCATGAAGATGCATATAAGTATAATAATATTTGGGTGGATATATCCATGCAATCACCAGATACCACTATTTCTGTAAAAAGAAATTTTGTATTAGGAGATAATGAAAAATGGCTTGGCTCCTCTATGAGTGATATAATAGAACACAGAATAAAATTTAGCACGGCACCCGCTAAACTTAAGAAAGGAAAATATATTTTTACTCTTCATCAAATAATGAGAGAAGACCCATTGCATAGTATTTTAAATGCAGGGATAAGAGTAGAAAGAACTAAATAATGAAATCTTTTTTCCATAAAAAATTAGCCTTAATTACCACAGTATATTGGTTTTTATTACTGTACATGATTGCTGCATTGTTATTTTGGTTTATTAAACTTAACCATCATGCAAGCGATACTGCAGAAATGCAAATTGCTTTATTGCAAACATCTGATTCTTTATATAAAGAAAAAATTTCTACAATAGAAGCAACTAAAAAAAGGAAAATTGCACAATACCTGGGAGAAGGAACTACTTTTTTAGCAGTAATACTAATTGGGGCAGTATTTGTGTATAGGGCAACCAGAAAGCAAATAAGACTATCGGTTCAGCAGCAAAATTTTATGATGGCGGTTACACACGAACTTAAAACACCTATTGCCATTACTCATTTAAATTTAGAAACTCTACAAAAAAGAAAATTAGACGAAGAAAAACAACAGAAACTTATTTCTAACACAATTCAGGAAGCAAATAGATTAAACAGTTTATGTAATAATATTTTAGTTGCTGCTCAATTAGATGGAGGAGCATATTACAGTAATACATACGAATTAAATTTAAGCGACCTAACAGAAACCTGCATAGAAGACTTTGCCATAAGATACCCTCAACGAAAATTAGAAGCAGATATACAACAGCAATTATTTATAAATGGCGAAGCATTGTTGTTGCAAATGCTTGTAAATAATTTAATTGAAAACGCATTAAAATATTCACCCAAAGAAATGCCCGTAACTATTAGATTATATACAAGCAACAAGCAAACATTTTTAGATGTATTAGATAAAGGTTGTGGCGTAAAACCACAAGATAGAAAAAAAATATTCGATAAATTTTATAGATCTGGTAGCGAATCGACAAGAACAACTAAAGGAACAGGCTTAGGCTTATACTTATGTAAAAAAATTATGAAAAGCCACAATGGAAACATTACCATGACAAACAATCATCCACAAGGAAGTATTTTTACAGCCGTTTTTAATATGTAAATTATGATAGAGAATAAAGCATGCATATTATTGGTAGAAGATGAAGAAGGCCTTAACGAAACCCTGAAGTTAAACTTAGAAATGGAAGGGTATGATGTTACAAGTGCTTATGCAGGAGACGAGGCTTTAACTGAATTAAGCAAAGCCCATTTTGATTTAATGATTTTAGATATTATGCTACCAGAAATTGATGGAATAACTGTTGCACAAACAGTAAGATTAAGTAATGATGAGTTGCCCATATTAATGCTAAGTGCTAAAAATTCAGGGGCAGATAGAGTGTTGGGTTTAAAAAAAGGGGCAGATGATTATTTAACCAAGCCATTTAATTTAGAAGAGTTATTATTAAGGGTAGAAAAGCTAATTCAAAAAAATAAAAAAATTTACGATAAAGAAAGCACACTTGGCGATACTTATTCTTTTGGAAATAACTTAATTGACTTTAAATCGTTAGATGCAATAACCTATGATGGAAAAAAAATTAAGCTTAGTAAAAAAGAAACTAATCTTTTAAAGTTATTAATAGAAAATAAAAATGAAGTTGTACCTAGAGAAAAAATATTATTGGTTGTTTGGGGCTATAATGTTTTTCCTACTACAAGAACGGTAGATAATTTTATATTAATGTTTCGTAAACATTTCGAAGAAAATAGTAAGCAATCTAAACACTTTCATAGTGTTAGGGGTATTGGTTATAAGTTTACTGATTAACTACTTAAACCACCAGCTTTAAAACATTCAAAATATTTTCCTTCTGTGTGATTACAGTCATGCTTTATTGTTTTTTCTCATATCAACTTTGCATTTTCAATCAACCCTAAACCATTTTTGTTATGAAAAAAACGTTTATTGTGCTTACCACAATGGCAATGTATTTATTAACTGCTTGTTCAGGTGAGCAAACTACAACAGGTTCAGAATCTACTACCCAAACCACAGATGCAGTTGGCCAATCTGGTGTTGTTGACGATCAATCAGCAAAAAATATTGTACAAACAGCAGCAGGCAGTAAAGATCATACAACCTTAGTTGCAGCAGTTAAAGCAGCTGGCTTATTAGATGCTTTAAGCAATGCTGGCCCTTTTACAGTTTTTGCACCAACCAATGCAGCATTTGATAAATTACCTGCAGGCACAGTGGAAGATTTATTAAAACCAGAAAATAAAGGCAAATTAGAAAACGCTCTAGGCTACCATACTTATGTAGGCTCTATTAAAGCAGAAATGATGCAAGATGGCCAAGAATTAAATATGGTGTTTGAGGGTAATGTTACTATTACCAAAAAAGATGGAAAGACCTTTGTAAATGGTTCTGAAATAGTAGCTTCTATACCAACATCTAATGGTATGATACATGTAATTAATGATGTATTAATGCCACCAGCAAAAAAGTAGTTGAACACTCCTATACAAAAAAACCTCTTTAAAAAGAGGTTTTTTTATGAGATTATTTTTTTACAGCCATTAATGGCACTTTTCCATGAAAGGCAAGTGTTTTAGTGTGGTTAAATTTAAATAATGTTTCAAATAAACCATGTTTTTTAGGTATTACAATCACCAAGTCAATTCCTTTTTCTTTAACAAACCAATCTACAGCACCCACAAAATCTGGGTTACTCATAAAATTAAAAGTAGGGTTATAAGCTTCAAATAATTTGCCTAACTGTTGTTTATCAGAAGAAGCTTCTGCTTTTTCCGTATTATCCGTAACATTTAAAACATGCAATTTTGCTTTAGAGGCATCTAAAATATTTTTAATAGCTTCTGTTGGTGTAGTATCTGCTACATTATTTAAATCGCTAAGTAATAAAATATTACTAATTGGGCTAAAGCTTGTTTCGGTAGGTACTATTATTACAGGAATATTGGTACTTTTTGCAACGTTTACAGAGTTACTACCAATAAAAGTTTCTTTAAATACTCCACCACCAGTAATGCCCATTACAATTAATTGTGCACCGGTAGAGGCAATTAACTCATTCAATGCATCTTTTAAATCTGCATAGCTATGAAATGCTTCAATTACAATACTGCTTTTGTTTTTAGCATTAAGTTTATCTATAAACTCATTTAATTGTGCAGCACTTTTTTGTCTGAAAGGCTCTGTTACAATTTTTTGAGTGTAGCTAACCATTGGGTCAGAAACGCTGGCAGCGTCATAAGTGTGGTACACAACAATTTTTTTAGCTCCAACTTGCTGGGCTAACTCAATAGCGTAAATTCCTGCATTAACGGCTGTTGCAGAAAAATCGGAAGGAAGTAAAATAGTTTCTATCATAAAGCAATGTATGGTGTAAAGATAAACGATGATTGAAAAGAAAAAAGTTTTTTATGTTATATGGGTTCTCTGCTAAATATATTATAGCAAACAACCAGTCTATTTTTATTCTTGTTGCAACCTAAATAAAACACTTAGCCCAATTATATCTAATAAAATTTTTTGATTATTATTGGCTTTCACTTTTAAAATATATTCTACAGCCGTTGTTTTATTTGTAGCAATGAAATTATTGTTTAATTTATTTTCGTTTTCTAAACCTATTGCAAAGCGGCATAAATACTGTAATTGATATTGATTAACAATAGAGTTTAATTGTAATTTGTTTAAAAACTCTTCTTTAGAAAAGTAGGGATTTGGGTTTTCCTTATTGTTAAGTATTTCTGCAGTTGCTTTCATCTCTTCTAAATTACTTGTTGAAAATGCCTTTAATACTTCTTTATTTTGGGTTAAGTTGTAATAGCTTTCTAAGGCTGTTTGTTTTAATTTAATATTAATTAGGTTGAAATTTTTTATTAAAATTTCTTTTAGCCTTTGCTCTTCACTTAAATGATAAATATTACAAAATGTACCCAATTTTGCCCAACGCATTTGTTGAGGGATTGGTTCAAAAACAGGAATAATTTTTTCTTTTAAAGGTTGTTGTAAAATATTATCCAATAATTCAACAGCAAAAATACTTCCTTCTGCTGCTTTATCATTTTCATTTAAAACCTGTTGTACTATAGTAATTACATTATTACCATATAACACTTTTAAAATATTTAATAAATGGTTTTTACATTCTGTTGCATATTCTTGTAACAAGGTATGTAAATGATGGTTAGGTACATTTATGGTATCATAAATAGAAAGCTCTGCCCAAATAATTTCTTGAACAAAAATTTTACAAAGGTCATAAAAATAATATTGGTTATTTTGGGTTGTATAGTTTAATTGGTTTAATGAGGATATGATTATTTTTTTTATTTCAAAATCTGCTGCTTCGTACAATTCATAAAAAATATTAAAATCACTTAATTGATTATTTTGTTGCAGGTATTTAATTATTAAAACCCTACTAAAAAAATGATCGTTTGTAAAATATAATCGTACAATTTTTTTATGAAGTAATGTACTATCATTATTGGCTAAAAAGCTTTGTATGGATGGATTGTAGAAAGCAATATGCTCCATTATTTTTTGCATATTTACAGTATCCATTTGTACATTATCATAAACTTGAAGAATACTATTTTTATCTTCTGTACTTAAACCAAGCTCAGTATTGTTAATCCATTGGTTAATAAGTATAGATGTATTTTGGTTTTGAACTGTATTTTTAATGCCATTAATATTATGTAAATAATCATGAATTTTGGTTTTATAATTATTGAATAACAACCAGGCCATTACAAACCAACATATAGAAAATAAAGCAGAAATAGCCGTAAGGGAATAAAATAATACATCGTTATTAGTAGTTAATTTAAGCTTTGAAACCAATAATAAAATTAATCCGCTTAATACAATTGAAAATTGGCTTATTGTACCTTCAATAGTTGTTTGTAGTTGCATTCTTTCTACTGGCTCAACTACTTGATACATTACTTTAGAAGAAGGAGCATACACCCCTTTTCTTAAAACCCTATCGCACCATTTCGACATTAAAAAAAAGAGGATTACAAAAATCAGCACCTCTTTAAACATACTAAAAGCAAGTATAGACAGAGTTGAAAATAAAATCAACATAAAAGGCAATAGCAATAAGGAAAACTTCATGCCTATTGTGCTAATAATTTTTGCAGAAAAAAATGAAAAGAGTAATTCTCCAATTTTTATAATACAAAAAAGTACAGCAACAATATTTGCAACATCCATACTTGTTAATTGTGCAAGTTTGCGTACAGAAATTAAGTATGCATAATCGGAAAAATAAACTGCTAAAACAGAAAAGAAAGTAACAATTGCTAATGACCTATAAAACCTATCTTTTTTAAAAATGCCTACATAATTTCTTTTAATAGTTTTAGAACCAGGTGTAACCGAAAAAGTTTTAATATTAATTTTATAAATATGCCATATAGGTCGGGTAGAGGCTAAAATAAAAATTCCAGAAAATAAAAATAAGTGCACAGTATTTCCTGTAAACTTGGTAATAATGGGTACCATTAAATATCCTATTATTGAAGCTACAACTTCGCCAACACCAATTAAAGCCAGCAGCCTTTTATTTTGATGAAGATTAAACAACTGCAAGCAAATACCTGTAAACCCTAATACAAAAAGACCAGAAAAAGGAAATATAAAAATAAAGCCCAGAAATGCTAACACCAGGGATAATAAAGATGTAGAGTCTAAATACAAATGCCCTATGTATAAAGCAAAGCAAGTAATGGCAAATAAAACAAGCACAGTAAAAAATGTAAAAATGCTTCCTATAACTTTAATTAAATATTTAAAAAGAAAAACAAGTAAAATACCTAAAATACCTGCAGCAATATATGCATACGGAATATTGTTAATTTTTACATTCTTAATAAAATAACTATTAGCAGCAACAAAAAATAAGGAAGTAGAGAAGCCTAATAGTAAAGAGTGTAAAAATAAAATAGATACAGGTTTTCGTTCATCTGAACGAATATCGGTATAACGCTGTATTATTAAATTCCATATCATTTATTAATAAAATTCTAAACGGTTAAAAGTAAAAAATAATGATGCTCGTCTTCGCCCACTTTTTTCCAACCATATTTTGTTGCAGAGGCAAATGATCGTTGGTTATTTTTTGAAATGGTTGTAAAAAGGTATTGAAACTTATTACACAGCATTTTTCTAAATTCATTTCTAATAGCTACTATTAATCCACTGCCATGATAATCTTCTTCAACTGCTGTTTGAATACCTATTGCAACCTTTGCATTTTTATTAATTACTAAGTTATTCTTTAATTTTTCAACTTCTTCTTTATGTGTTTTTAGTATGTTTAAGTTTGCATTATTAGCTGTAAGCATGTATGCAATTAGTGTGTTGTTGCTGTAGGCTGCTATAATTGCTTCCTCTTTAATGAGTGTTCTAAAAAAAGCCTCATCAAATAAACCCGACAAGAATCCTTTTTCTGTATTTCCGTTTAACGCATTAAACTGCCATTTGCTATTAAGGTTTTGCAAATAAGGTATATCTGAAATTAATGGTTGTTTAATTTCAACTTCAGCTATTATATTATTTATCTGAAAACAAATTTTCATTGTTCCATAAAATTAACTTGTAACAATACCTCCTATAAAAGCACTATTGTTTTCTACATCAAAAACGCCTAATTCTACTCCACCTATAACATTATCTTTTCCATTATATGGGCAAATTATTTTGTATTCTTTATTGCCTACTTCATTAGTTATTTTATGCCATAAAGGAATTAATGAACAATTGGCAGAGCCGCAAGAGATGTCTTCATCTATTCCAAAATGAGGTGCAAAAATTCTTACTTCATAATCTATATTTTTTATAGTAGATAAAGAGGTAAGAAACAATCCTCTTGTATTGGATGTAGTTAAAACTTTACTCAACTCCAAAAAATTTGGTTTAACACTTCTTAGTATTTCTGCATTATTTAAAACTATTATTTCATCTTTCAGTTCGTCGCATTTGTACACATATTTTATATCTTGCTGTTCAACTCCTATAATTTTTAAGTAATGTAAAGGTAGTTTATGGTTTACCAATACAGGCATGTAAGTAGGCAATTTTATTTGTGCAACTGTATGATTTGTTGACAAGAAACTATTGCTTAATGTAAGAGACAAAGAAATTTTATGAGCATTAAAATGTATATTGGTATAGCCGAACTCTTGTTGTACTACACTTGATGCAATAAGTGTTGCATGTACACATAGGCCAAACTCTATACCTAATGGTGTAAAATATTTTATAGAAAAATTATTTTCTTTTTCATGTAAAACAAATGCAGTCATAGGTTGTTTTTCTTTAACAGCCATTTGTTGCATTTGGGTTTGAGGGGGAAACCTTTTATTACAAATAACAATACTTGCTGGGTTGCCAATTACTTTTTTATTTTCTATTTTATCTATAGCAGTAAATGCGTAAGCTTTAACTATTTTGTAAACTGCTTTTTCAGATTTGATATTTTTCATAATCAAACTCATGTTAAATTAAAATTCATAATTTAACTTAATAAAAAAGTTTCTACCTGGTTGTAATAAACTAGATGGTGTGTTAATACCATCTGCAGCCCTGCCTGCTGGGTTAAAATAATATTTATTAAAAATATTATTACAAACTAGTTGTACTGTGGTGCCTTTAATTATGGTGTAACCAATAGTACTGTTAGCAATGGTATAGCCTGGAAAAACATTTTGAGGGTTGGTTGCAACTGTTGTGCCTACACCTGCATATTTATTACTTATATAATTTAAGCGGAAGTTTATATTTAGGTTATCTAAAAAAGTATAATTAACAATAGCATTAATATGGTGTTTGGCTATATCTGCAACGGTTAGGTTGGCTTTATTGCCTGCATCATCTATGGTTTGTTTGGGGTTAGTATAAGTATAGTTTAAAACAAATTGCAAGTTTTTAATTTTATAATACAAATTACTTTGAATGCCAAAAATTTTAAACTCACCAAGGTTTTGGTTTTGAGAGCTTGTAGGTGTTAATATTTTTACGCCTACCACATCTTTAATAATAGATTGATAAAAAACAATATCGGCAGTTAGGCGTTGATTTATTTTTTTACTAATGAAAAATTCAAAATTTTTAATACTTTCTGTACCAAGATTTGGGTTGGGAATTCTGCCACTTGCTACACCAAATTTTGTAAAATTTGAAACGTTCATTATACCCCTGCTGTAAATAGTTTTAAAAATCCAATTGTTTTTTGCAAAATCTACTACTAGCCTTGGGCTAATTTCTGTTCCAAAACCTCCATGTGTTCTTATGGTATTATTATCTACTCTGGCTCCTGCAGTAATACCAAAGTATTTTGCAAACTTGTAGTTTGCTTGTGTATAAATTCCAATATCGTTAATATTATATTGGTTGCCACCCAAAACTGTACCTGTATTAGCAGTACCATTTTCTTCCGGAAAAAGTTTATTGGTTGTATTTAAGTAATTGCCTTGTAGTTGGCTATTTCTATATTCTACACCTCCAATTATGTATAAGTTTTGCGTTGGAGAGTAAAGTAATTTTATTTCGCTTCTAAATTGTTTGTTGTTTTGAAAAAAGTAGGTTGTGTTATAGCCGGGTAAGCTGTCTTTAATTAAATCTTTTATGCCCAAATTTTTTCTGGCATAATTGTATAAAGAAGAAACTCTTGTGTTATTATCTATTCCATTAATTCTGTAGCTAGAGAGAGAGGAAAAGGAAAGTTTATTAGATAATTTTCTTTCATAGCTAACAGCAATAGAAGTTCTTTTAGGTATCCAAAATACATTATTAATAGCATAAGCTAAATCTGTATATAAAGTACCAGCAGCTTCGTTTTTTACTAAGTGTTGCATACTTATAGAAAAATCTCCCACATTAATTTTTCCATTTAATAAGGTTAAGGTGGTAGGGTTAGCAAAGCCCACTTGTTTACCATTAATACTTGCGGTATATGCTGATTTATCTAAACTTCTTGCTGCATTAATACCTGCCTGTGTTAATACAATGCTATCTGCTGTACCTGCAGTAGAGTAAATAGTATAATAAGGATGATTGGCTGGTAAGTTATTGGTGTTTATATAAGCTTGGGCATTGGTTTTAATATCCATAATGCTTTTATAATTTACCGAATTATAAACATCAGAATTATAATCGAAGTAGGATTGCGAACTCATGTTGTGCCTATTAGAAACATAATGTTTTGCTGTTACTATTGCCGAGAACAGATTTTTTTTATAGGCTAAAGTAATGTCTGCATATTTACTATTATAACTACCATAGCCTACATTGGCATGTAGCCCAAACTGGTTACCTTGTTTTATAATATCTTCAGGATATTTTGTAATTACATTAATTACACCAACAAAAGCATTTGGCCCATACATGGTAGAGGCTGGCCCATAAATAACCTCTATTCTTTTAATATTGGTAATAGGATATTGTCTCGAAATATCGGCAGTGTTGGTCCATAAATCATTTTCTTCTACCCCATCAATTAATAATAAAGTTTTTTCCATGGTTGTTGTTCTTAAGCCACGCTGGTATGCATTGGCATAATTTACACCATATAACATAGATATATCAAAGCCTGGCAAATCTGCAAGCACTTCTATTAAATCGGAATAACCTCTTTTAATAATATCTTCTTTACTAATAACACTAATGGTTGCAGGAGCCCTTCTTATATCTTCGGCTTTTTTAGAAACGGAGGAAACAATATTAATACGCTGGTTGGCACGTACCTTAATTAATTCGTATCTAAATCTTTCTGGGTCTCTGGAGTCGGCAGTAAAATCGTCTTTTAATAAAAGTAGTTGTACAATACT
>JAIBAV010000091.1 GCA_019695015.1 Chitinophagaceae bacterium | reverse complement strand
GCAATTCACTATAATTTATATTAGATTCTTTTAAATAATACTTTATACCGCTATCTCCAAATCCTTCCTGAAAAAATAAATTTGTTTTTGTTGCTTTAGCAATTTTTTGTGCAACTAATGAGGCTTGATAAGGATTATAATTAAATAAATAATAATGGTTAATTAAATCTTGTGTGTGTATAGATTCTATATTATTTTTAACAACCTTTTGTTTGGCTACATAAAAAGAAAGTAGCAATGTAATACAGTTCAAAAGCAAAAATAAATTTAATCTTTTGCTTATCCATTCTTTTGTACAAAGCTCATTAAAGCAAATTGCAACAAACAAGGAAAATACAGGAATTAAAACCAAATAAATTCTTTGAATAATTACAGAACCATGTATAAAATAAATTAAAAAGAAAAGTATAAAAATAGCAATTGGTGCAGTATTTAACCAATTTAAAGTGCTACTGATTTTATACTTTTTAAACATCAGATAAAAAGCCACCACAACAATCAAATAAAAGTGAAAATTAAAGTGTGTTAAGTGAAAAATAGCTGCAAATGCTTGTGTAAAATTTTTAATTGCAAATGGGTTAACTGGTAAATTATTTTCTGTTGGAACAGAAAAACTAAATAACCAATAATAGTAGAGTATATTTAATACAATTGCAAACAATAAAGATAGTATTAAATAAAAAATATTATGCTTTGATATTTGAGTGCTGAAATTATATTTTTTGTATGCAACAAAAACATAAATAATAATTGCCAACAAAATCATTGCTGTAGCATAATATACATTAACAGGTAAACAAAAAATACATAAGCTTGTAGCAATAAATAATTTTATAAAATCGGTTTTAAGTACAACCTGATTTTTAATGATTTTTAAAAAATAATACGTTTGTATAATAGCTAAAAATGTACTTAGAGAGTAACCACGTAACTGAACAGAAAAATTAAGCAATGCAAAAGTGGAAGCAAAAACAGATGATGCAATTAAGGCAATTTGTTTGCCATAAATTTTAGCAGTAATGGTATAAAAAATAATAAAAGAAAAAGTTGAAATTATGAAAGGAATAATTCTGAAATAAACAGGATTTAATAAAGCTTGCTGTAAATTATTTATACCAGCAATTTGCTTATGAATATTTAAAACTAAACTAAATAAAATATGATTATTAGCATTGTGGTAATTGGTTAAGGTAGTTTTAAAAGGAACAAATACAAAATGAATCAGAGTATAAATTTCATCTTGCCAAAAATTATTATTAATAAAAAACAAAGCACAGCCTAAAAAAACAAAGCAAGTTATTAATACTATTAGTTTACTACTATTCATTATATCTTTTCAATAATTATTAAAAGTAAATAACTCCAATTAAAAAATTGCCAACCTGTCAGAAAAAACAATTTGGTATTTTGTTTGATTTTCTGTGTAGGTCAGCCTAAAATGGGCTTAATTAGTTATTTTAACCATTAAAAGTACTTATACAATGCAAAAAGGACAGATTCGTGTACAAACAGAAAACATTTTTCCAATCATTAAGAAATTTTTGTACAGCGAACACGATATTTTTTTAAGAGAATTAATAAGCAATGCAACCGATGCTACTCAGAAACTAAAAACTTTATCTTCCATTGGAGAAGCAAAAGGCGAACTTGGTGATTTAAGAATAGACGTTGTATTAAATGCAAAAGAAAAAACAATTTGTTTTGAAGACCGTGGTGTTGGAATGACTAAAGAGGAAGTAGATAAATACCTTAACCAGGTTGCCTTTAGCGGTGCAGAAGAATTTTTACAGAAATATAAAGATGCAAGCATTATTGGGCATTTTGGTTTAGGTTTTTATAGTGCATTTATGGTTGCAGAAAAAGTAGAAGTAATTACACAAAGCCATAATGCAGATGCTGCAACAGTTTACTGGAGTTGTGATGGCAGCCCAGAATTTGAATTATACGAAGTAGAAAAAAAACAAAGAGGCACCAAAATTATTCTTCATATTAACGATGAAAGCAAAGAATTTTTAGAAGCTCACAAACTAAAAGAAATTTTAAATAAATTTTGTAAATACTTACCAATACCAATTTATTTTACCGATATAGCTGAAGAAAAGAAAGAAGGTGAAGAAGAAAAAAGTATCAATAATACCAATCCAATTTGGGTAAAAAAGCCAAGCGATTTAACTAAAGAAGATTATGAAAATTTTTATCGTGAACTGTATCCATTTGGAGAAACACCTTTATTTTGGATTCATTTAAATGTAGATTATCCTTTTAACCTTACTGGTATTTTATATTTTCCAAAAATTAAGCAGAGCTACGAAATACAGAAAGATAAAATTCAATTATACAGCAACCAGGTTTTTGTAACTGATGAAGTAAAAGATATTGTTCCAGAATTTTTAATGTTGTTGCATGGTGTAATAGATAGCCCAGATATACCTCTTAACGTTAGTAGAAGCTATTTACAAGGCGACCCCAATGTTAAAAAAATTAATAACCATATCACCAAAAAAGTAGCAGATAAATTAGAAGAAATTTTTAATAAAGAAAGAACTGAGTTTGAGCAAAAATGGGAAAGTCTTGGCTTATTTGTAAAATATGGAATGATGACCGATGATAAATTTTTAGAAAAAGCCAATAAATTTTTATTATTAGAAAACACAACAGAAAATAAATTTTATACTTTAGAAGAATACAAAACAACTACAGAAGCCTTACAAAAAAATAAAGAAGGTAAACAGGTAATACTTTATACAACCAACCCAATTCAACAAGATGCTTATATACAAGCTGCACAAGCAAAAGGATATAATGTTGTAAAAATGGAAACTATTGTAGATGCTGCCTTTATTAATAACATGGAAATGAAATGGGAGAATGTAACATTTACAAGAGTTGATGCAGATATAACAGATAATTTAATTGATAAGCAAGATACAACAGAAAGTGTTTTATCTAAAAATGAAGAAGAAGAACTAAAAAAATTATTTGAAATAAAAGAAAATGAGATAACTGTAAGTGTTGAAATAAAAGGCTTACAAAAAGATTCTCAACCAGTAATTGCCACCAGACCAGAGTTTATGCGTAGAATGAAAGATATGGCAAGTATGGGAGGTGGAATGTCAGCTTTTTATGCTCAAATGCCCGATGAAGTAACCTTAACAGTAAATGGCAATCATCCTATTTATCAAACCTTATTAAAAGAAAGTGATATAGAGAAAAAAGAAAAACAAGTTCGTAATTTGGCAGATTTAGCATTACTTTCTCAAGGCTTACTAAAAGGTGCTGCACTTACAAATTTTATAAACAGAAGTGTTTATTTAATGCAGAATGAAGAGACCAAAATAGCAGCAACTGTGTAATATTGTTTTAACCATTATTTATTCAAGATTGTTTTAAAATCTTTTGTAGTAAAAACTTAAAGCAACCTTTATATTTTAATTTTTCAGCCCAATAATTTTGTTAATATTATTATTGGGCTTTTTTATGTAAAGAGTTGCATCATAGTAAATTTATTTATTTAAACTAATTCCTTTTAAGTATTTTACACCATGACTTTTAAATTACACACTTCCTATCAACCAAGTGGCGACCAACCAACAGCAATTCAGCAATTGGTGGATGGTGTAAATAATGGAGAACAATTTCAAACACTATTGGGTGTAACTGGCAGTGGCAAAACTTTTACCATTGCCAATGTTATCGAAAAAATTCAGCGGCCAACTTTAGTGCTAACTCATAACAAAACATTAGTAGCTCAGTTATATGGCGAGTTTAAGCAATTTTTTCCAGACAATGCAGTAGGATATTTTGTAAGCTACTACGATTATTATCAGCCAGAAGCTTATATGCCTGTAAGCAATGTTTTTATAGAAAAAGATTTAAGTATTAATGAAGAGTTAGACAAACTTCGGTTACAAGCAACCAGCCAATTATTAAGTGGCAGAAGAGATGTAATTATTGTTGCCAGTGTAAGTTGCATTTATGGTATGGGCAACCCAACAGAGTTTGAAAATGGAATAATCAGAATAAAAAAAGGGCAAACCATTTCTCGCCAAGGTTTTTTACATAACCTTGTAAATGTTTTGTATCATCGTAGCCAGGGAGATTTTAGCAGAGGAACTTTCAGAGTAAATGGAGATACAGTAGATATTAATTTACCTTATGTAGATTATGGTATAAGAATAACATTTTTTGGCAACGAAATAGAAGAAATTGAAAGCCTTGAAATAAGTTCTTCTAAAAAAATTTCAGCTATGGATGATGCAGCCATTTTTCCTGCCAACTTATACCTTGCACCTAAAGATATGATTCAGCAAGTGATGAATGATATACAAGATGAAATGATGGAGCAAGTAGCTTATTTTAAAACTCAAGGAAAATTATTAGAAGCACAACGTATAAAAGAAAGAGTGGAGTACGATATAGAAATGATTAGAGAATTAGGTTACTGCAGTGGTATTGAAAATTATTCGAGATTTTTTGATAGAAGAAAACCAGGAACCAGACCATTTTGTTTGTTAGATTATTTTCCTAAAGATTTTGTATTGGTAATTGATGAAAGCCATCAAACCATACCTCAAGTTGGAGGAATGTATGGAGGCGATAGAAGTAGAAAAATGGTATTGGTAGAATATGGATTTAGATTGCCATCTGCCTTAGATAACAGGCCTTTGAATTTTCATGAATTTGAGAACCAAATTGGACAAACCATTTTTGTAAGTGCCACACCTGGCGACTATGAATTAAAAAAAACAGAAGGAATTATAGTAGAACAAGTAGTAAGGCCAACAGGTTTACTTGAACCTCCTATTGAAGTAAGACCAAGTGTAAACCAAATAGATGATTTGTTAGAAGAAATAGATAAACGTGTTAAAAAAAATGACAGGGTTTTAGTAACAACACTTACTAAAAGAATGGCAGAAGAAATGGATAAATATTTACAACGCATCAACATAAAATCAAAATACATTCATAGCGATGTGGATGCTTTAGAACGTGTAGAAATATTGCGACAGTTGCGTTTGGGAGAAATAGATGTTTTAGTTGGAGTAAATTTATTAAGAGAAGGATTAGATTTACCTGAAGTAAGTTTAGTTGCCATTTTAGATGCAGACAAAGAAGGCTTTTTAAGAAATGAGAGAAGCCTTACACAAACAGCAGGACGTGCTGCAAGAAATGTAAACGGCTTGGTAATTTTTTATGCAGATAAAATTACACAAAGCATGCAACGCACCATTGATGAAACCAATAGAAGAAGAGAAAAACAAATAGCTTATAATGTAATGCATAACATTACACCAAAAACCGTAAGTAAAAGCATTCAACAAATTATGCAGCAAACATCAGTATTAGATATTAAAGGCTTTGACGAAACTAAACAGTATGCAATAATAGATGGAGATGAAATGTTTAATAGTGCAGCAGAAGAAAAAAGAACTTATAAAACTATTCCACAAATGGAAAAAGCCATTGCATCTTTAAAAAAGAAAATGGAAAAAGCTGCAAAGGATTTAGATTTTATAGAAGCAGCTAAGCTAAGAGATGAGATGTTTAGAATGGAAAAGGAGTTACAAAGTATGAAATAGAAATAAATGTCATTCCGAATGTAATGAGGAATCTGTTTTGCTTTGAAAAATAAATAAATCTCATTCCGAATGTAATGAGGAATATATTTTGCTTTGAAAAATAAATAAATCTCATTCCGAATGTAATGAGGAACCTGTTTTGCTATGAAAAAAAATAAATGTCATTCCGAATGTAATGAGGAATATATTTTGCTTTGAAAAAAAATAAATGTCATTCCGAATATAATGAGGAATCAATTTTGCTTTGAAAAAAAATAAATGTCATTCCGAATGTAATGAGGAATCTGTTTTGCTATGAAAAAAATAAATGTCATTCCGAATGTAATGAGGAATCTATTTTACTTTAAAAAGAAGTTGGAGGGGATGAAATAAATGTAAATTATTTAAAATCTTTGTAAATTGCACATAATGAAAAACAGTTTTTTAGATAGAACAGTTTTTGAAGCCAGAAACATGACAAAAGATGGCAATATTGATAATAACTATTGGCATGATAAATCCATAGAAGAAAAAATGCAGGCTGCTGCAATTGTAACAGCAGCA
>JAIBAV010000147.1 GCA_019695015.1 Chitinophagaceae bacterium | reverse complement strand
TTATTAATTTTACTTATTACCTAGCCATATTACATGGTACACTTTTAGAGGCATATAATAATTTCATTTCATCATTATCGTATAAGAAAACATAAAACGAAGCTCTTATATTTTTATTTCTTATTTTTTCTGGAATTTCAGAATAAGGAATAAATAATTCTAAATCTTTTTTGCCTTTATTCACTACAATTTTTTGACCAGGACTAAGAACAGATGTTTTAGATGTACCACTTACACCAAATACTTTGTACTCATTACTAGATGTTTCAAACATATTGCCTTGGTCATCTGTAAACACTGCTAAATAATATACTCTACCACTTTTTCCTGCTGTATTTATTGTAAAGGATGGGAAAAAGCTTACCCCTTCTTTAGAATCACTTCTTTCAACCTGCATTTGAGTAAAATCGCTAACAGTAAAGCGTGGCACTTCATTAACCCTTGCTCCTTTTTTAGGATATAAAGCCGATATTAATTGTTTATCTCCTTCAGATATGCTGTTGTTCCATTCTACATGAAATCCATCGGTAGTTTCCCAACGTGAAATAGGATAGTGCATGATAGATTTAGGATCGTATTTTGTGCCATTAGTATAATTAATGCTATATTTTTTAAATAATTGAGCATCTACCATTGCTTTATCCCAACCCTGATTTAATTTGTAAGATGCGTAAATTCTATTTTTATCCCA
This sequence comes from Chitinophagaceae bacterium, assembly GCA_019695015.1. GTDB lineage: Bacteria > Bacteroidota > Bacteroidia > Chitinophagales > Chitinophagaceae > UBA1930. Next base: position 20,007 of record JAIBAV010000147.1, on the reverse strand, counting down.
TTTAATGCCAGACGTTGGGTTCATGTGTTCATGCATTAAACCAATTGCATGCCCAAACTCATGTACAATACAAGTATAAGTATATTCAGGTGTTTTAAATGATGTAGTATCTAAGTGCATAGTATGTTCATCTTGAGGTACCATTAAGGCCATTGTTCCTAATTTAGAATAATTTCCACCTCCATCATTTCCTGTAAGTACAACACGAATATGGGTGTTACCAACTTCAACAAATTCAAATTTTATATTGGCATATTTTTCCCAATCTTTAGCATACTTCTTTATCATGTCTTTATACTTTTTACTTCCATTCATTATTTTAACATAAAGTGTTTTGCCATTATCCCACAGATAATAATTATCTGCTAAACCTCTTTTGCCTGCTGTTGTAGTATCAAAAGCAAATACTTGTTGAATGGGTTCTACTGTAGCACAACCAACTTTTTTATATACTTTTTTATCTTGTGCTGTTACAACGGTTGTGCATATTACTGCCATACCTAATAATAGTTGTTTTATCGTTTTCATTGTTTTCATTGTTTATAATTTTAATGTTTTTATATAGATGTATTTTGTTTTAAGATTTCATAAAATTGAATACTTTTCTTTTAGACTGGTATAAAAGTTTTAATTCTCTACCATCTAACATATAAACTTTAAACTCTACCTGAAAATTATTTTTTCCTTTTATCACAGGTAATTCGTTATAAGGTATAAAAAGTTCCAATTCGCTTGCTTTATTTTTATTTGGATTTAAAGTTTTATCTGCAGCAATAATAAATGATTTAAAAGTTGCAGTTACACCACTAATACTATAAGATTTAGTTGTTTTTTGAATTGCATTTCCATCTTCATCATAAAAAAAGGCAACAAAATAAACTGTAGCTGACTTGCCTGCTGTACTTAGTGTAAAAGAAGGATATATTGATACACCTTGCTTATTATCATTGTTTTGAACTTTTAAAGATGTAAAGTTAGATATTACAAAACGAGGTACTTCATTTTCTCTTTCTCCTACTGGATATAAAGTTTTAATCATTGCAATATCTCCATCAGATAACTTATTGTTCCAATTTACAGAATAAGCATTAGTTGTCCAATTTGCTTTTATAGGGTAGTGCATAATAGATTTAGAGTCGTAACTTGTACCATTGGTATAGTTTTGATTAAATTGTTGAAATAAATTAGCATCAACCATTTCTTTAGACCAGCCTTGTGTTTTTTTCAGTTCATTATATACTGCTTCTTTATTCCATTTTATTCCTGAAACTGGACTATAATGTTCGTGTAACAAACCTAATGCATGGCCAAACTCATGTAAAACTGTTCTATACATGGCTGCATAGGTTTTAAAATCGGTAGTATCAAAATTCATTGTTCTTTCATCATTTGGTACAGAGAGAGCCAATGTACCAATTGTGGAATTATGCCCACCTTTATCATCTAAATTTATTCTAATATGGCTGTTTCCAACTTCTACAAACTTAAATTTTATATTAGCATATTTTTCCCATTCTTTAGCTATTGTTTTAACTTTATCTTGCATTAATTTACTGCCGCTTAAAAACTTTACATAAATTGTTTTTCCGTTATCCCACAAATAATAATTATCCGCTAGCCCTCTACCAGGTATTGTATCTGCTAAAAATACATTAGCAATAGGCTGTACACTGCTACAACCATTTTTTTGGACTACTGGTTGTTTTATTTTTTTTTGTGCATTTAAGTTTACACAAAACACACTTGATAAGGCTATTAATACTATTAATTTTATTTTTTTCATATTCGTTTAAATTCTATTCTTTAAAAAATTAAACCCTTTCAATAATAGTAAAAAGATAAATATTTTTAAAGTTTTACATATTGATGCCTGTTTTTATTACTAAAATACCCAATAACCCTTATAAATAAGTAAGATATTTTAATAAATATAAATACAGAATTTTTTTTTATTAGTCTGCCACCTATATTTGCACCCCTATCTCAAAATTCGGGAGGTAGTTCAGCCCGGTAGAATACCTGGTTTGGGACCAGGGGGTCGCAGGTTCGAATCCTGTCCTCCCGACTTTCAAAAAGCTCACAGTATTTGTGAGCTTTTACTTTTTGTTGCATATTTACACAAAATCTATTCCAAATAATTATTCAACTTATTATTGTTTAATAAAACAAGCGTTATTATTTTGGTTTAGGAGGCTATTTCCCAAACCTCTCTACCTTTTAACAATTTATTTAAATCTCCAACACCCTTTTTTGCAATAGCTTCTTCTATTTGCATTGCCATTACATCTTCATAACAGGCTCTTTGTGTTTGGTAAAAAATTCCAAAAGGGCGTGGTAAATGCCCTTCAATGCTTGGGTCATCAAACATTCGGGTTAGTATTTGTGCTTTATAAAAATCATGTTCATCATGAATCCATAAATCATTAGTGCTTGCTCCTTCTTCTAAATCTACAATAATGGGTTTAAAGCCATCTAACTTTATTCCTTTATTTTGAGTAGCACCAAAAACTAAAGGTTTGTTCTGCTCTAAAAACAAAGTATTATCTGCTTTTGTTGCTTTTTCTGTAAAAGTTTCAAAAGCACCATCGTTAAAAATATTACAGTTCTGATAAATTTCTACAAAAGAGGCTCCTTTGTGCTGATGGCTTCTTGTTAAAACATATTGTAAATGTTTTGGATCCCTATCCATACTTCTTGCAACAAATGTAGCATCGGCTCCCATAGCTAAAGCTAAAGGATTAAATGGATGATCTATGCTACCCATTGGAGTGCTTTTGGTTATTTTATTTGCTTCAGATGTTGGGGAATATTGTCCTTTGGTTAGGCCATAAATTTGGTTGTTAAATAATAATAAGTTTACATCAAAATTTCTTCTTAAAAAATGAATTGTATGGTTGCCTCCAATGCTCATACTATCACCATCACCACTAATTATCCAAACACTTAATTCAGGGCGGCTAGCTTTTAAACCACTTGCTATAGCTGCAGCTCTACCATGTATAGAGTGCATTCCATAGGTATTCATATAATATGGAAATCTAGAGGAGCAACCTATTCCACTAATAAAAACAATATTTTCTTTAGGTACACCAATTCCTGGCATTACTTTTTGAACTTGTGCTAAAATGGAATAATCGCCACAGCCTGGGCACCAACGTACCTCTTGGTCTGTTGCAAAATCTTTAGCTGTAAGTGTAGGTGCTTTTGTGGTACTCATTGCAAATTTATTTTATACACAAAGGTAAAGGTTAGTGAAATTATAAAAGATACATAAGTTTTTGAATAAAGGTATTATTGCTTAAATAAATTTACTGATGAATCTTTACATTTAATTCATTTTGAATTTATATTTATCAACTAATTTTTTTAATGGCAACCAAAGTTATTTCAGTAAATATTCATAAAACTATTGCTTTTATTAAGGAGTCTTTTAATAGTGAGGATAAAGATTTTACAACAGGAAGTATTCGTAAGGCAGTTATTTTATTAGCTATACCCATGATTTTAGAAATGAGTATGGAAAGCATATTTGCTGTGGTTGACATTTTTTTTGTTGCCAAATTAGGCTCTTATGCAACAGCAACAGTTGGTTTAACAGAAAGTATGCTGGCAATTATATACTCTATTGGTTTTGGTATAAGTATGGCTACAACTGCAATGGTTGCCAGAAGAATTGGAGAAAAAAATTATGTAGAGGCCGCAAATGCTGCAGCCCAATCTATTTTAATTGCTATTTCATTAAGTATAGTTATAACATTATTCGGAATTATTTATGCTAAAGAACTTTTATACTTAATGGGTGCTACAAAAGAAATAGCAGAGCAAGGATTTTTGTACACTGCAATAATGTTAGGTGGCAACCTTGTAATTATATTATTGTTTTTGTTAAATGGTATTTTTAGAGGTGCAGGTAATGCAGCTATTGCAATGAAAAGTTTATGGCTTGCAAATATTTGCAATATCATTTTATGCCCTTTGTTTATACATTATTATGGATTAACTGGTGCTGCTATTGCAACAACAATTGGAAGAAGTATAGGAGTTATTTATCAACTTCATCAACTATTAAAAGGAAAAGGTTTTATACGTTTATACAGTAAATATTTTAAACCACAACTGCAAATAATAAAAAATCTTATAAGTGTTACAACTACTGCAACACTGCAATTTATTATTACCAGTGCCAGTTGGATTGCTATGGCTAGAATAATGACAAGTTTTGGAAACGAAGCTATTGCAGGTTACACAATAGCAATAAGATTAATTGTATTTTTTATTCTGCCAGCTTTTGGATTAAGTAATGCTGCTGCAACACTTGTTGGTCAAAATTTAGGTGCAAAACAACCCGACCGTGCTGCAAAAAGTGTTTGGAAGGTAGCCAAATACAATGCCATTTATATGGGTTTTGTATCGGTGCTTTTTTTATTTGGAGCAGAAACTTTTGTGAAATTTTTTGCACATGAAATAAAAGTAATAGAAACCGCTGTACATGCTTTAAGAGTAATAAGTTTAGGATATATTTTTTATGGAATTGGAATGGTAATGATGAATGCTTTTAATGGTGCAGGCGATACCAAAACACCAACTATTGTTAATTTTTTCTGGTTTTGGATTATTCAAATTCCAATGGCATATATAGCTGCAAAGCATTTTAATTGGGGCGAATGGGGTGTTTATTTTGCAATTGTTATTACAGAAACTATGGTTACAATTACCTCCATGTATTTATTTACTAAGGGCAAATGGAAATTAGTGAAGATTTAGATAATTTTTTTTGAATTTCATTTCCTAATAAAAATGTCATTGCTACAATGTAGCAATGACATTTTAAGTTTATAATGCAACTTAATTAAAACTTACCTTCTGTTATTTAGTTATATTTTACAATTGGTATTACTTTCTCAAACCCTTCTGTTACAACCTTAATATAATTTACACCATTATTCAAAACTACATTAGGTGTTATTATTATTTTATTGTTGCCCTTAAAAGCATTTTGTGTAAGTTGTGTAACTATTTTTCCTTCAACTGTATAATACTGTATAGTAATAGGCTGCTCTTTGGTGCTAATAAACTCTGCCCAAATTACATTGTTACCAGATGAAATAATTGAAGGGTAAATTCTTAAATTTTCTACTGTTTTTATACCTGCAGGTTTTATTATCAAAATTTTTGAATACATAAAACTGCCATCTTTATCTACCATTTTTAAACGATAATAAATAGATGAATTAACATTTGGTTTACTATCATCCATAAAAGAGTAGCCGGAAGCAAATCCTTTTGCAATTACACTTCCAACAAATTCAAATGTTTTACCATCATAACTTCTTTCAACCTCAAAATAGTCGGAGTTTAATTCTTCTGCAGTTTTCCAGTTTAAATAAAAAATATTGTTATTTTTAGATATACTGAAAGAGGATAATCTTATAGGTAAAATAAAGTTTGAATAAAGTACTATTCCTAAACTTGCATTATCTACCTGATGAAATATTCTTGACTCTACTGTATCTTCAATATTGGTTCCCCAATAATTACCTTGTGCATAAATAGAATCAACAGTATTGTTGTATAAGTCAGTCCATGGTGTATTTACATTATTGTTTTGTAAAAAAACATTTTTACCATCATCCGTAGTATCTACATTTTCTACATTACCAATATTTGGTTTAGACCTTCCTTGAATTGTAATACCCCAAAGGTTACCTCTAATTAAATTACCTGTTACTATTGCGTTTTGATGACTGGTTGCAGAACCTCCGCTAAAAGCAATTCCACTACCCCCTAAGTTTGGGTTATTTTGTATATTGTTACTATCAATAATATTGTATTTTATAAGAGCATAAATATTAGAACCTCCGTTGGTGGTAATTCCATAACGATTGTGTTTTATAATATTACCTGCAATAATTGTATTAGCAGAGCCAATAGGTAAAAACCCAATAGCCCCAGTTTGAATAGCAGCAGGAACTCCAATAATTTCGTTATTAATTATTCTTAGTGTATCACTTCCTGTTGCTCCAATATTTATATGAGGCACATTTACATTCATAGATCCATTGCCATAAAAAATATTATTAAAAATTTGAGGAGCATTGGCAATATTAGCACCTCCTTGTATTGCTGCTCTTCTGTTATTTAAAAATTGTGAATGTGTTATAGTTGGGCTTGCCCTAAATAACGATAAAGCTCCATTACCAAAACTTGTAGAGCTGCCAACATTATTGTACTGAAAAGTGCAACTATCAATAGTTATATTACAATCTGTTGTTTTTAAAGAAACAGCATATTCAAAAGTTAATTTTTTTAATACTGTAGCATTACTACTATCTATACGCATTCCATTAAAACCTGCTTCGCTATTGATGGCTGTAAATTTTACATTATTAGGAGGATTTATTAGCAACACACCATTTACATCTAAATATGTAAGAGGGTAATATTTTACCACAGCATCTGTTGTAATGCTTAACGTATCGTTGGTAACAATAAAAACAGTATCGTTTACAATATACTCGGCACCATTAAAAGTAACAATGCCTGCAGAGTGAGCTACAAGGCTATCTAAGTTCCATTTTACACCTGTACCTGGTGAAACGAAATTTGCAAAAGAGATATTTGCTATGCAAAGAAATATTAGTGTGTAAAAAAATTTTTTCATGCTAATTCTATTTAAAGTTGAAGTTAATACAGTATAGTTTTTAAAATGTTTAAACAGCAAATTTACAAAAGGAAAAATAAAATATGCAAGATATAAATTCTACTTTTCTATTTAACCCTACAACAAAAATGTCATTGCTTCCTTAAACAATGACATTTTATATTCATGAACTATTATAGTTAAAGCCTTTCGTATAGTTTTCTTAATTTTTATTTTGTCATAATTGCTTCCTAGTTTTTACCTAAAGTATTCCATTATAATGGTTTTAAGCTATGATTTATAACTATCAATTATAAAAAAAAATAGGCAGAAATTTTAAAAATCTGCCTAAAACAATAGTACTAAATTTATGAATTAATGTTTAATAAATTGCATTTGTTCTATCCCTTTATCTGTAAGTAGTTTTAAGGTATAAACGCCTCTACTTATAAAAGGTGTTTTAATATTTAATTTTTGATCACTTAAACTAATATTGATAGTAGAGGAATACACAATTTGGCCATTTGCATTTAATATTTGTACTAATGCTTTACCTGCAAAAGGTTTATTAATATCTATATTAAACGATTCCATTACAGGGTTTGGATAAATTTTTCCAAATGTTTTCTCTACTTTTTTTGTGGATACTAGAATTGTTTTGCAAATAAACTGGTAACTATTGTCTTTATCCACTTGTTTAATTCTATAATAATAAAAAGCATTTGGTTTTATGGTATAATCTGTATAAGAGTATTTACTGCCATTAATATTATTATTTGAATTAAAAGAAGTAATAGGAACAAAATTTTCTCCATTCTCGCTTCTCTCAATTTGATAATAGCTATTGTTATTTTCTTGTAAGGTTGAGAAGAAAAGTTGAACCGAATTATTATATGTTTTATAATAAAAATTGTTGCAAGTTGATGGAACTAAAAGATTGTCAGCTGCATGTTGTAAAAAGAATCCAGAAAAATTAGGAGTAATCATATCTACATAATACCCTGTTGGAGTGCTTGGTGTTGTTGAATTACTAATAAACCCATAGCTGTCAATATTGTAATATAAGCCACCTGCAGTTGTTGAATTACTGCAAGATGCACCCGGTATTCTATACACTTTTAATTCATAAGGTGCACTAATACCACCACTTGCAGCTGAAGCTACTAATGTATTAAACTCTCCTGGTTCTAGATAGAAACGAACTCTAACAGGGCTATTACTAAAATTATTACCTCCATCGCTTATTTCAAAATTTCTATCTAAATATGAAGTTCCTGCATTTAGCCTAATGCCACCATTATTTGTAAAATAGCTTACAGAAATGGTACCTCTGGGTAAGAATGTAAAACCTGGTTTTGCAGGTCCGTCAAAAACAGAAACAATTAACCCGCCAGATCTTTGAAAATGTAACCATTGATTACTGTTGGTAGAAATATTAGTTGCATCGGCAGGTGTGCAACTGCTTACACTTGTTGCAACAGAAGGAGATGCTCCAAAAACACAAATTTTAAAATCTGCACTTGGACCAATTGGCAAACCATTTGTATTAAAAACTCTTATTAAATACCTTGCTCCAATTACTAATGAATTAACAGTAATAATATTTCCATTTGTACCAGGATCGTATTTAATGGTTCCATCTGAATTATATACTACTATTCTAGAAGAATATAATGGTAATGTAACATTTATTATAACAGAGGATGTTATTGCATTAAACTTATACCAAACATCTTGAATTAGGCTACCATTATTAGTTAAACCAGAAATATTGGGTTGTGTACTTAATGTACTAAATCGTAAACTTGTATTAATTGCATTGTTACAATTTACATCCTGAATAATATTGATAGCATTGGTACTGTCATCATTTACACAAGTTGAGGCACCAATTACCCTAAGCTTATAAGCTACTCTACCACCATTATACGAATTTTCCATTACGGTTACATAATATTGAGTTCCAGTTGTTAATGTTAACATTTGACCATTGTCGAAACTGTTTGCACACAACAATGTATCGTAAGTACTATTAGGAGGTTTTGTAATTATAGTATCTGTTCCAGTTGAATAACAAGTAGCTCTTCTTAACACTCTATAACCTGCACCAAAAGCATTTACATCTAACCTAGTTAAATCTGTAAAATCAACAAAATAATTTCCATTGGATGGCACTGTAAAACTATACCATGCTAATGCATTTGGTGCATTGTATCCATAGCAAGCAAGTTGATTAATTCTTCTAATGCCGTTTGTTGATCCTTGTGTATATAATGCACTATTGTCAACAGAAGAATTAATTGCAATTGAACGTAAACATGTACTATCTGCAGAAATAGGATAATTAGTTTCACTAACAGATGGTCTTAAGCAAACATTAAAATCTCCTGCAATTGAATTATCACATAATATTCTAAGGTAATAGGTAGAACCCGAATTGTATGTACCAGATAAACTATAATCGTTTCCAGATGTGGGTGAATAATTAGAACAGTTTACAAGTGATAAACTGTTACAATTTGTACCAGAATAAGTGGCTATATAATAAGTAGGAAATGCAGAGCCAGCAATGGCAGAATAATCTTGCATTCTAAATGATAAGGGGCCAGTTTGAGAAGGTACAAATTTTATCCAAATATCTTTATAGTTACTAGATAAACAAGCAGGGGCACTAACAATAGTACTACCCGTGGCATAATTATTAGTTAATGGAAATAAATTGCAAACTGCATTATTATTACTAACTTGAATAGATGTAGCAAAAGCACATTCACTATTTGGAGGAGGTGGTGGTGGTGTTGTATTTACAACACACATTTGAAAAGAAGAAAGAGTAGAGAAAGTTCCATTTGTATAAACCCTTACTAAATAAGTTTTAAGTGGTGTTAATCCAGAAACATTGAATTGACTTCCACAAAAATCACTAATCTCTGCAGATGCATTACATGAATCCCACAATTCCATACAGGAACCCATACCACCAATTTCATTTGATATTTGAATACTAGCATGGGTTTGCCCAGCTAAAGTGGTAAACTTAAACCAAACATCATCATCATTACTAATTCCTAAGGTTGCTTGTGGACTTTTTGTTGCACCTGTTGTCATATAAGTTTGCCCACCTGTAATACAAGTAGCATTTACATCTAAGTTTAATGCAGCCCCACAGCTATCGTAGCTGCCAACAGGATTTATTTGTGCATTTACTTTTATAAATAGTAAAGTAACAAAAAGTGTGGTAAATATGTATTTCATTTTATTAATTTTTTAAATTTATATTTTCTATCCACTTTTAGCCCTAATTTCTAATTAATAATTAAGAAGAGCTTTAAATGTGAAGTGATGTTAGTATAAAAGAATTAACCTATAACAAAGGTATTTTTGTTATAAGATTATTACAATACCATAAAAGGGGGACAATGTTTGATTAAAACTTACTCGAACCATTTTTCTTTTAGAGCTTTTGCAACAGCTTCGGTCATAGAGTTTACATGCATTTTATCGTAAATGCGTTTAATATAAGTTCTGATAGTTTCTATACTTATACTTAAATTAATTGCAATCATTTTGTAACTCTGGCCATCAATTAACCCTTTTAAAACATCTTGTTCTCTTCTGGTTAAAATATTTTTGTTGTTTTGCAAAACAGATTGTTGAGTAAAAAAATTCATTACCTTTCTTGCAATTGAAGCACTCATTGGAGACCCGCCAGCAACTACTTCTTGTATTGATTCTATAATTTTTAATGGAGGTGTTTTTTTTAATAAATAACCTGTTGCACCAGCTTTAAGGGCTTCAAAAATTTTATCTTCCTCTTCAAATACCGTAAACATAATAATATCTACAGTTTTAAATTTTCTTTTTATTTCCTTTACTGCTTCAATTCCAGAAGTGGGAGGAATATTAATATCCATTAGTATAACTCTTGGTAAACATTCTTCAACTTTATCTGCAACATTTTCACAATTTTTAAAAAAACTAACAACTTCAAACCCTGGAGTGTAATGTAATAACTGATATAATGAATTACAAATAGCTTCATTATCGTCAAATATGGTAATTCGTATATTCAACTCATTATTTATTTGCATAAAAGTATTAAATGTTTAAGTTAATTGAAGTACCATAAATGGGTTACAAATTTATTATTAGTTGTGTGCTTGTTCCTTTTTCTTTATTGCTTTGTAGCACTAACTCAGCATTTATCTCATGTGCCCTATGTTTTATATTTTTTAATCCATTTCTATTATATTCTTTGTTAATATCAAAGCCAATTCCATAATCCGTTATAGTTAAAAATAATTTTGATTTCTTTTTCTTAAGCAATATATCAATACTTTTTGTTCCTGAATATTTTAAAGAGTTATTAATACATTCCTTATAAATAAGGAATATATTTTTCTTAATAAGCATAGGTAGGCTTACATGTTTTAACTCTTCATCATAATGAAAATTTACTTCAATAGATAATGGTTCTGAATTTGCATTTGCAAGTTCTTTCATTCTTAATATTATACTTTCAAAAGTATCTGCATTAGGATTAATTGACCACACTATATCATCCATTGCATTAAGCATAGATTGTGCATTATTACCAATTTGCTCTACCCATTCTTTTGATTTTTGTTTTTCTTTTTCAATATTATTTATTACAGATGTACTTAAAATTGAAATACTGCTAAGTGTTGACCCTATTTCGTCGTGTAAATCTTTTGAAATATTATTACGAAGTTTTTGCAAATTCTTTAAGTTGTTTATCTTAATTCTGTAATAAAATAAAATAGTACAAATTACAATAATTGCAACTAAAGCATAGAACCAAATTGCTTTGTAAAAAGCTTGTGTTACATATATATTAACTTTGGTAATTTCATTGTTCCATCGTCCATCCTCAGTAATAGCCTTTACATAAAAAACATAATTTCCATGAGCAAGATTAGTATAATTTACAATCCTGCTATTACCAATTTTCCATGTTTTATCATGCCCTTCTAACTTATAATGGTATTGAATATTTTGGTTGTAATTAATAGCTCCATATTTAAATTGAAGTATATTGTTATTATGATTAATTACAACTTTACCATTTAGTTTTTCAAGTGTTAACTCCGAATCTCCGGCAATACATTGTATGATTGAAACTTTAGGTGGTGGAAATTTTTTTATATTTTCAGATGCTAATAACTTTAATGAACCATCATTAAAAACCAATTCTCCATCTGGCATTACTGAAAGAGAATTTTCGGCAATATTATCTGAATTTATACCATAGTTTTCTCGAAATGTATTGAATGAATTTCTTTGCTGATTCCATTTTATTATACCTGTAGTACCTCCAATCCAAAATTCATTATTTCCAGCATAAATAATACTCTTGGTATTATTTATAGGTAATCCATTGTATTTACTAATTTCAGAAATATGTTTGCTATAAAGATTGTAAATCCTAATTCCAGAACTAGATGTTGCTGAATAAAATTGATTATTAATTAGAATAGTTGGACCAGCATGAAAATTTGAATCTAGTGTGTTTACCATCTTTGTACTAGTATTTAAAAGCATTAATCCTTTCTTTGAAAACAAATAATAATTAATTGAATCTTTTTTTATTGCACATGAAATTTCAAAATTATTTTTATCAAATAATGGAACATTAACTGCACTAATTTTTCTTTTAGCTCTATCTAAATACAGCAAATTTTTATCCCACCACCATCGTAATAAAAATAGGTTACCATTATTTAATTCTATAATATCCGTTATTGGGTTGTTTTTAAGTATTGGCAAATCTTTAAATGGCTCAATACTACCATTCATCTTATTATAAATTGTTAAGCCCTTCTCTTTCAAAATGAATATTTCATCACTGTTTATAGATTCTTTTACTTTCCAAACATTATTTATTTTATCTTGGTTATGTTTTATTTTATTTAAAAGATTTAAAGAAGAATCAAAATGAAATAAATAATTATTATCTGCTGCCCATAAGCTTTTATCTTTTGCAAGCATAGTTGCAGAAATTGCGGTATTTGCAAGAATTATTTTTACTGGTAAATCAGAAGGGTTAAAGATGCTAATATTATTATCTGAAACTAACCAAATATTTCCTTGATAATCTTTTAGCATACAATTTATACTATTGCTTGCAATGCTTCTATTATTACTTCTATCGTGAATATAGTGTGTAAACTTATCTTCGGAATAATTGTATTTGTAAACTCCATTATTTGAGGTTCCTATCCAAAGGTTTCCATTATTATCTTCAACAAAGCATTGTGCCATATTATCATAAATAAAAGGCTTTGGGTTGGGCAGCTTTATTGTTTTAAAACTATTAGTTGAAATATTATAGCAATACAATTCTGGTTTCCAACTACTAATCCAAAGATTATTTTTACCATCAATAAAAAGATCGGCAATTGCAGCTTTGTTACCTGTATTGTCTTTTAAAACATTATTGGAAAATGCAGTAATTGTTTTATTATTGGTGTGATTATACAAATTATTTTCATCGCTTGTTAACATATTTAATCCACCAAGTGATCCTATCCAAATATTGTTATTTCTATCTTTAGCTATTCTTCCAATCAATGATCCTTGTAGTGAGGAGTTGTTTGTTGTAAAAACTTTTACAATTTCTCCGTTCAAAAGTTTTACTAGTCCATCTGTACTGCAAGCATAAGTTACAGAGTCGTTACTAAATAAAAAACTTCTAAAACCAATTGCATTTGGCGAAAGGTGTGGTTGATTTTTGGGTAAGTAAAGTTTATAAGTATTATTGAAAGAATTGTAATAACCAAAACCATTGCTAAAAGAACCAATCCATAATTTGTTTTGATAATCCACAGCAACTTTTGTTAATCTTCCGTTAGGTAAGGTTTCATAAGGTGTTGTTGGATTGTGTAAATAATTAATAAACTCATACCCATCGTAACGTTGAAGCCCTTCATCTCCTGTAATCCAAATATAACCTTGCTTGTCTTGTGCTATACTAGTTAAGTGCCCATACATTAACCCATTTTGATTATTTATATGCCTGCAAATTAATTCATCTTGCTTCTGTGCATTTATGTTTTTATTAATTAACAATGTAATAATGAACAGAAATAGTTTAGGCATGAGTTTATTTTGCTATATAAAACTATTGTTTTTTTTATGAACTTTATTAAAGTTCAACATTAAATTCGTTTTTATATAGTTAGCATTGAATAAAAAATGCATTGACACTTTCTAAAAAACTGTATCAATGCATTTAAAGAGGGTTGTTATTTTTATATAACTGTTACAGCCTTTCGTATAGTTTTCTTAATTTTTGTTTTGTCATAATTGCTTCCCAATTTTTGCCCAAAGCATTCTCCCATAATGGTTTTAGGCTAAGGCTAACATTCATCATACTTTCAAACTGTTCTTCTGTTAAATTGCTACAGATGCCATTAGGTATTTCATATCCTCCTTTGTCAACCATTTTTTTAAATTCTTTGTGTCCCTGTGGGTAATACTCTTCTAAATGGTTCATTACAATACAATTTCCTATTCCATGTTTGGTGCCCAAAACATAACTTAAACCATAGCTTACAGCATGTGCAACACCAACTTGGCTATACGCTATACTCATACCTCCTGCATAACTTGCCATCATTAATTTATCATCACATTCATCATCCCATGTTTCTTTACCTAAAAAAATGTCTCTACAAAGTTGCAATGCCTTTTCACCATAACTTTTGCTAAACTCATTCAAAAAAGTTCCTTCTAAACTTTCAATGCAATGTATATAACAATCCATTCCTGTATAAAAACGCTGATTACCTGGTGCATTTTTAGTAAGCTCTGGGTCAAGTATAATTTGATCAAAAGGTGTAAAGTCACTATTCATTCCTAATTTTCTGGCAGGGCCTGTTAAAACCGTTGTTCTACTTACTTCTGCACCTGTACCACTTAAAGTAGGAATACCAACTTTATATACACCTGCTTGTTTTACTAAATCCCAGCCTTGATAGTCTGCACTACTCCCTGGGTTGTTCATCATTAACGAAACAGCTTTTGCTAAATCCATTGTACTACCACCACCAATGCCTACAATACCGCTAACTGTACCAAACTCATTTTTTAATTGCTCTGCAATGGAATCTACTTGTGTAGTTTTGGGTTCGTAAGTAACATTGGCAAAAATAATTTTATCATTTCCTTGCAATGGAATTTTGTTGATTAATGGTTTGCACTCAAAAAAATGATCTACTAAAAAAATAATAGGAGCATTGTTTTTTCTGTGTGGAGCTAAAATTTCATTTAACTGATTAAAACAACCTCTTCCATACACCACATATCCAACCATTTTAAAATTTCTAAATTGCATAATTATTTTTTTAAATAATGAATAAACAAAAGTAAGGTTTGTTTTAAACTATGTTTTAAAACTATCAATTATTAAAAAAAATTACCAAAATGTAATAAAATAGTAAAATGTATAAGAGCCTCTTTAAGCTTATTGAAAGAAAAAGAGAGGCTATTAAAAATAACCTCTCTTTAAAGTGGTGTGGGCCGGGATCGAACCGGCGACACAAGGATTTTCAGTCCTTTGCTCTACCTACTGAGCTACCGCACCTGCCTCCCTAATTGGGGTTGCAAATATAATGGCAAATCCTAATTCACAAAAAAATAATAATTAATTTACAACATACTTTTTTAGAATACTTAAATGTAATGATACAATAGTTTATTATTTACATAAAATGAGTGAAAATTATTTTGACTTTATTAAGAATTTTATTGTTTACCTTTGTGTCTTATAAAAGAGCAACATGTTTATACCTAAATTACTTTTGGGAATGCCCGGTGGCAGCGAATGGATTATTATTATTTTAGCTGTTCTTATTTTATTTGGCGGTAGAAAAATACCTGAATTCATGCGTGGCATAGGAAAAGGTATTCGTGAATTTAACGATGCAAAAAATAACGTTAAAAAAGAAATTGAAGACGGGATGAACGAAAAAGACAAAAATTCATCTAACTAATTTCTGGCATTTCAATAATTATTAAAATTACTTAAAGCCTTTGTTTACTTTTAGTACAATCAAAGACTATCATATTGCTTTGCTTAATGGCAATACAACATGTGTATCTACTGTTAACCATTATTTACAAGCAATTAAAGACTCCTATCATCTAAATGCTTTTTTGGAAGTTTTTGAATGTGAAGCTATTGATATAGCAAAAAAATTAGATTTAAACAGACAACAAGGCATGCCTTTAGGAAAACTACATGGTGTTGTAGTTGCTTTAAAAGATGTAATTATTTATAAAGGGCATAGGGCTTCTGCTGCATCAAAAATATTAGAAAATTATATTTCAATTTATAATGCTACCGTTGTAGAAAAACTATTAGCTCAAGAAGCTATCATTATTGGCATAAACAATTGCGATGAATTTGCAATGGGAAGCAGTAATGAAAACAGTGCTTTTGGAAATGTAAAAAATGCTTTAGACACTACAAGAGTTTCTGGAGGATCTTCTGGAGGTTCTGCTGTAGCAGTGCAAGCTGGCATGTGCATGATTAGTTTAGGTAGCGATACAGGTGGCAGTGTTAGACAACCAGCAGATTTTTGTGGAATTGTAGGTTTAAAACCAACTTATGGCAGAGTTTCTAGGTATGGTTTAATAGCTTATGCTTCCTCCTTCGATCAAATTGGTATTTTTGCAAACTCAGTTGAAGATGCTGCTTTAACCTTAGAGGTAATTGCAGGAGAAGATGAGTTTGATAGTACTGTTTCTTCCTTACCAGTTCCTTCTTATTCTACTTTGTTAGAACAAGCAAAAGATCAAAAATTTTCTATCGCTTATTTTAAAGAAACCTTAGATAATCCTGCTTTAGACCCAGAAATACGAGACACTTTTTACTCGTTTATAAAAACTTTAACAGAAAATGGCCATAGCGTGCAAGTTGTTGATTTTGAATATCTTGAATATATAGTTCCTACATATTATATTTTAACAACTGCCGAGGCTAGTTGCAACCTTTCTAGGTACGATGGGGTAAGGTTTGGGCATCAAACACAACATATAAATGCAACTTTGACAGACGTTTACAAAGCTACCAGAAGTATTGGTTTTGGTAAAGAAGTTAAACGCAGAATTATGTTAGGTGCTTTTGTACTTAGTGAAGGATATTATGATGCATATTTTACTAAGGCACAACAAGTTAGAAATTTATTACTTCAAAAAACCAATACGATTTTTGAAAAGTTCGACGCAATCATTTCTCCTACTGTACCAACAGTAGCATGGAAATTTGGAGAAAAAAGCAACTCCGCTACCGAAATGTACCTGGCTGACATTTATACAGTATATGCAAACCTTGTTGGTATTCCTGCTATTTCCCTTCCATTATTTAAACACTCCAATAAAATGCCATTTGGGTTACAAATAATGGTTTCTAGTAATAAAGAAGTAATTTTGCACTCCCTTAGTAAAAATTTAATAAAGTTAAAGTAAGCTTTACAACAATTTTTAAAGGAAGTTTTCAACCACACTAACTCTTATTTTTTATCATTTAAACAAGTGAATAGATTATGCAGTGGTTATTAAATATGATAGGTTATCCAAAAAATATACAAAAAACTGCTATTGTTTTAGTAGGACTTTTGGTTTTGGGTTTTGGTGCAGTTTCTTTTACAAAAGCAGATATTCAAGAATATAGAGGCAGGGGATTTTATGCACTTAACGACACTAACTCAAATTCATTAATAGCAGAACTAGCTCCTAAAAATTATTACACACAAAATGCTATAAGTGTAGATATAAATCCTTTAGCAGTAGGGTTTATGCAGCAATATGCTGACAAACAAGGTAAATGGTTTGAAAAGATGAAACAATGGGGTAAGCCATATTTAGATTTATACGATCAAATTTTACCGCAATATGGTATTCCAAAAGAGTTAAAGTACTTAAGTGTAATAGAAAGTAATTTAAATCCAGGTACAATTTCTTCAGCTGGTGCTGTTGGCCCGTGGCAATTAATGAGCTACGAAGGAAGAAAATATGGATTAAGAATGACAGAGTACAATGATGAAAGAATGGATTTTTACAAAAGCACACATGCAGCTTGTAAACTATTAAACGAACTTCGCAATACGTTTAATGACTGGTTATTAGTTATTGCAGCATACAATGGTGGTGTTGGCAGAGTGAAACAAGCCATGAAAAAAGCTAAAAGCAAAAACTTTTGGGACATTCAATATTATTTACCATTAGAAACCAGAAACCATGTTAAAAAATATATTGCTACTCATTATATTTTTGAAGGCTCTGGTGGATGGACAACAATGACTGAACAAGAAACAAATCAATATATAGCCTCATTTGCTTTAGAAACTAAGCAATCTGCTCTTACTGATGAAGAAATAAAAAATACTGCTATTGTTGAAGTTGGAGGTAGATTTTTATCGGTTATTATTGCAAACAACTTATTGCTAGATATAGATCAGTTTAATAAATGGAACCCAAAATTTGATAAAACTTTAGCAGAAGGTAAAAAATATTCAATGAGAATTTCTATTGACAAATTACCTTTATTTGAAGCTAAAAAAAGCCAAATACTTTTAGAGAGTATGAATGTATTATTAAATGATAACGCTTTAGTAAATAATAGAAAATTACAAAATAATTAGTTTAATTAACTGCAGAACCTAAGGTAAAGCCAATTGTTGTTCCTACATCTACAGTGCTTCGTATATGAATTGTTTGATTGTGTGCCTCAATAATATGTTTACAAATTGCTAACCCTAAGCCAGATCCTCCATCATTTCTGCTTCTACCCTTATCTGTTCTATAAAATCTTTCAAAAACCCTAGGCAAATGCTCTTCAGATATTCCTTTACCATCATCACTAAATTCAACTAATACATTGGTTTCATCTGTATTGTAAATACTTGCCACAATGCTTCCATTTTGTTTTCCATAATAAGTAGCATTACTAATAATATTTGTAATTACTTGTCGAATCTTTTCTTTATCAGCAAAAACAATAATGGATTGATCGCAACCTTTTTTAATACTGGTATTGAAATTGTATTTATTGGTTTTTATAGAAAGCGACTCATACACTTCTTTAATTAGATCTTGAATAATAAAATTTGATTTATTTAATGGCTGTTCCCCTCTTTCTAATTTGGTAATCTCATCTAAATCATTTACTAAATTAACCATCCTTTCTACATTGTTTGCAGCATTATTTAAAAACTTCTGGTTTGTTTCATTATCTTTTAAACCCTCAGCCTGTAAAGCTTCTATGTAACCTTGAATGGCAAAAATGGGTGTTTTAAATTCATGCGAAATATTTTGCAAAAACTCTTTTCTAAAAGCCTCGTTTTGTTTTAAAAGTTCAATTTCTGCTTTTCTCTGATCTGCCCATTTTTCAACATCTTCTTTTACTTCATCAATACTTTTTTTAGGTAAAATATATTTATAATAGGTTTCTTCTTTTTTACTAGCCTTTGTATTAAAAATAAATTTATAAATCAGTTTTATTTTACGATAAATAAACCATTCTAAAACAAAACTAATTAAAAAATAGCTGCCTATAAACATCACTACAAAAGCAGCAAATCCTATCCACACTTGCTTTTCAATAACAAAGAAAACCAAGCTGGCTGGTAAAGAAACTATAAAAGAGGTAAAAGCAGATAACTGTTTTGGGCTAAGGTTTTTGGTAGTAAACATAGTGCTACGAAACTACTATGTTTTTAATTGATAAAATAATAATAATAAACAAACTATTGTTAAGTTTTATAAAGTAGCAATCCTTTTTACTTGCATAAAACTTTACCAGGTAATTGCCAATTTTGTTTTGGTATTATCCCAGGCTATAATTAAATCTGCACCGTTTTTTAATGGTTCAAAATATATACTAAGGGCTTCTATGGCTTCTTCTGTTTTTTCTAGTGTACAATCTACCCTAAGTAAATCTTTTTTTGCATCGTAATTAAAACTGCCCCAAGAGTAGTTATCTTTATTAAAAATAATAGTCCATTTAGTTGGTTGAGGAATACATAATAAACTATACCTGCCTTTTGCAATAGTTTTACCAGCAATTTTTACATTTCTAAAAAACTCAATTTCTGTAGCTTCATTTGCTCCTAACCTCCATATTTCTTTGTATTGAATTATTCCGCCAAATATTTCACGCCCTTTCTTCATTGGTCTGCTATAAATTACTCTGGCAATGGGTAAATCTTTACTTTTACCATTCATTTTCATTAATGGATAATCTTTAGGAAAATAGCTAATATCCATTGGGCTTTTATCAATTTCTGGAACTTTGGCTGCTTCTTGAGCTATTAAATCTTTTGTAATAAAAAGAAAACTAAATA
>JAIBAV010000170.1 GCA_019695015.1 Chitinophagaceae bacterium | reverse complement strand
TTTAATGAAATTATTTCATAAAAGGAATAATTTTTACTTCTTAACTAATCCAACTTTCTAATTACATTTTTTATTATCTTGCCTTCCATCATGTCAATTATTTTATTTGATACACCTATAAGAAAAAACTTCTACCCTATTACACTAAATAAATCTTTAGGCGATGTACGTTTAGGTATTTTTACATTAAAAGAGTGGTGGCAACAGGCTCTCAATAAACCAATACTACTAAAAACTGATGATTATTTACAACCACTTTATGAAGAAATAAATGACAGTGAAGAACATTTATTTATTGATGCATCTGTAGTACCAGATAATAATATCATTCACAAAATACTTGCTCTGCAATCATCTGAAGCTATTGCAGATGAGTTTGGATTAATTGCTTTTAAAACTAGTAATTTTAATAACACTTTGTCTGAAATATTTAAAAAAATTAAAATTATAGATAATAGGAATTTTGTCAATAGAATAACTCAACCATTTCATTTATTTCAGATAAATGAACAAATTTTGAAAGAGCAATTTGATTGGATTATTAAACAAAAACAATCTTATAAAATTTCTTCCACTAATGTTGTTATTAATCCAGAAAATATTTTTATAGATGAAGAGGCTAATGTAGAGCATTGTATTTTAAATGCCCAAAATGGAATTATTTATGTTGGCAAAAATGCTACAATAATGGAAGGTAGTATTATTAGAGGTAGTTGTGCTATTTTAGAAAATGCAGTTATTAAAGCAGGTACAAAAATTTATGGTGCTACAACCATTGGTAAATTTGCTGTGGCAAGTGGAGAAATTAAAAATAGCATCATCAGCGATTATAGTAATAAAGCCCATGATGGTTATTTAGGTGATAGTTTTATTGGTAGTTGGTGCAATATTGGAGCAGGAACTAACAATAGCAATGTAAAAAACAACTTCAATGAAATTTTTCTTTATAAAGAGGCAACAAATGAAAAAGTTAATGCTGGAAAAAAATGTGGTGTAATTATGGGAGATTTTACTAGAGTTGCTATTAATTCTGCAATAAATACAGGCTCTGTTTACGGTATTAGTTGCAATGTTTTTGGGAATGGGCTGTTGCCTAAAACCATCTCTAATTTTTCTTGGGGATTAAACGATAAATATAAATACTCTAAAGTAATTGAAGATATTAATAATTGGATGTATTTTAAGGGCAAACAATTATCGGACGCTGAAATAATTGTTTTGAAATATATCTTTGACAACAACTTATAACTTAATAAATTTAAAACTCATGCGTAAACAAATTGCTGCTGCTAACTGGAAAATGAATTGCACTTTACAACAAGCAGAAGAATTATTAACTAAATTAAGTACTGCAACAGTAAACACCACAGAAAATAAAATAAGCATTATTGGTGTACCAGCTCCATATCTTTTGTTAGCTAAAGATAAATTAAAAAATAAAGCTAATTTTTATATAGCAGCTCAAAATTGCTACACAAAAAAGAGTGGTGCTTTTACAGGAGAAATTAGTGCAGAAATGTTGCATAGTATGCAAATTACACATGTTATTATTGGGCATAGTGAACGTAGAGAATACTTTAATGAAAGCAATACTACATTAGCAGAAAAAGTAAACATTGCTTTAGAATATGCATTAACACCTATTTTTTGTTGTGGTGAGGCTTTAGAAATACGAGAAGCCAATAATCAAAATAGTTTTGTTGAAAATCAACTAAAAGAATCTTTATTTCATTTATCTGTAGAACAAATTTTGCAAGTAGTAATTGCTTATGAGCCAATATGGGCAATAGGTACAGGGAAAACGGCAAGTAATGAACAAGCTCAAGAAATGCACCAACATATTCGTAATGTTTTAGCCAATAAATATGGAAAAGAAATTGCAGAACAAATTTCTATTTTATATGGTGGTAGTGTAAAAGGTAGCAATGCTGCAGATTTATTTGCACAAAATGATGTGGATGGTGGTTTGGTTGGTGGTGCATCTTTAAATGCAGAAGAGTTTACAACAATAATTAATGCTTTATAATTTCTTTACAAAAACCTATGAGTTTTTTTATGCTTATAGGTTTTATTTCTTCATCAAATAATTTTATATGGCTGGTATAAAAGATTGGAGTGAAGATGATAGACCTAGAGAAAAAATGTTGCTTAAAGGAGCAAACTCTTTAAGCAATTCTGAATTAATGGCTATACTTATTAATAATGGCACTAAAGATAAAACTGCTGTAGAACTTGCTAAAGATTTATTACAAAGTGTAGATAATGATTTAAGAAAATTAAGTAAACTAACTATTCAGGATATTTTAAAACTAAAAATAAAAGGATTAGGGCCTGCAAAAGCTATTAGTATTGTAGCAGCTTTAGAATTGGGTATTAGAAGAGATGCTGCAAACAAAGAAACACAATCTTATTCTTCCTCTAACCAAATTGCATTGTACTTAAAAGCAAAATTTCAATATTTAAATAAAGAAGTTTTTGCTGTAGTATATTTAAACAATAGCAACAAAATAATTAAATATGAAATTGTAAGCGAAGGAGGAATTACTGGAACAGTGGTAGATAATAGAATAATTTTAAAAAATGCATTGGCTTGTAGTGCAACTAATATTGTTATTTGTCATAACCATCCAAGTGGAAGTTTAACACCAAGTAATGCAGATAAAAAAATAACCGATAAAATAAAACAAGCTGCAAACCTATTAGATATTCAAGTTTTAGACCATATCATTGTAAGCGATGAAGGTTATTATAGTTTTGCCGACGAAGGTATGTTATAAAACCCTTTGTATTTTTTGTTCAAGTAACATACAATCTGCTAATACGATTGCTGTTACTGCTTCAACAATAACTGGTGCCCTTAATGCTACACATAAATCATGACGACCTTGTATAGAAAATTTTTCCATTGTATTTGTTTCCCAATTTAAACTTTCTTGTTCTTTAGGTGTAGAAGATGCGGGTTTTACAGCTATCCTAAATACAAGTTCATTACCATTACTTAGGCCTCCAACAATGCCTCCTGCAAAATTTGAAGATGTTTTACCTTCTTTATTTTCTATAGCATCGTTATGCTCACTTCCAAACATTTTAGCAGCATTAAATCCACTTCCAAACTCTACTCCTTTTATTGCAGGAATAGAGAATAAAATATGTGCTAATAAAGATTCTAATGAGTCAAAATAAGGTTCTCCTAAACCAATAGGTAAGCCTAAAACTTTACATTCAATAATACCACCAACTGTATCTTTTTCGTTGATTGCTTTTTGAATTCCTTTTTCTAAATCCCTTTCTCCTGCAATTTCTACAACAACAGCATTAATGTTAATTTCAGGCATCATTTTTTTAGCCACAACTCCAGCAGCAACTAAGCCTGTTGTAAGTCTGGCACTAAAATGTCCTCCTCCTCTATAATCTTCATAACCACCAAATTTTTTATTAGCAGTAAAATCTACATGTCCTGGTCTTGGTATAGATCTTTGTTTATCGTAAACTTCACTTTGAATATTATTATTTTCAAATAAAATTGTAAGTGGTGTACCAGTAGCTTTATCTTTAAAAATTCCGCTTTTAAAAATAGGTACATCTATTTCTTTTCTAGGGGTTGTACCTTTTTGTATTCCTCCTTGCCTTCTAACTAAATCTGATAAAAAATCTTCTTCATTTAATGGCAATCCAGCCGTTACGCCATCAATTACAACACCAACGCAATTACCATGACTTTCGCCAAATATTTGCACTTTAAAAATTTTTCCAAAGCTATTCATGATGTGTTTGGGATGCGTTTTTGAACTTGATTAAATTATAAAGAACCTCCGTTTACAATTCTCACCATTTCATCGTGTATTTTGCCATTTGTAGCAATTATACCTGGTTGATAAGGGCTATAAAAATCACCATTTAAATTGGTTACTTTACCGCCTGCTTCTTCTACAATAATAAACCCAGCAGCACTATCCCATGCACTAAGCTTATGTTCATAAAAACCATCAAATCTACCGGCAGCAACCCAACATAAATCAATTGCTGCACTGCCTAATCTTCTAACAGGAATACCTTTTCTAATAAACTTTTCAAATATTTGCAAAGGGCCGTTTGTTGCATCTAAATAAGTATAAGGAAAGCCTGTAACTAAACAACTACTTAAAATATCTGTTTTATGAGATACCTTAATTTTATGATTATTTAAAAAAGCTCCATTATTTTTTTCAGCAAAATAAAATTCGTTCATAAATGGGTTATACACAGCACCCATAATCATTTCATCCTTTTTTTCAATACCAATACTAACACAACAAATGGGTATTCCATTAGCATAATTTACAGTACCATCAATGGGGTCAATTATCCATTTATATTCACTATCTTGTACTATTTCACCAACCTCTTCACTTAAAATAAAATGATTAGGAAAACTATTTTTAATACAATTAATAATAGCTTGCTCACTTTTGTGATCTACTTCTGTTACCAGGTTATTAATACCTTCTTTATTAGAAATTACAAACTGCTTATCAAAATATTCTTTTAATATTTTTGCACCATCTTCAACAGCTTTTAATAGTGTACTTTTTAGCATAGGCAAATATAAATTACAATTAAATGTTACTGAAAGTTTCTAACTAATCTAATTGAAAACTTTCGTGCATTTTAGGAATCTCTACTTCTTTAAATCCTTTTTTATTAAGCCTTCTTTTAAATTCATGCATAACATCTATCTCTCCATGTACCACAAAAATGCTTTTAACTAAAGCAGGATTTTGACAAGATAAGTATTGGCTTAAATCGTCATAATCGCCATGTGCACTCATGGTTCTCATAATGCCAACTTCTGCAATTACATGATGCATTTCGCCATAAATTCTAACCTCTTTTGATCCATTTAATAGTCTTCCTCCTAAACTATGAGGCTCGCAGTAGCCAACTAATAAAATGGTATTTTTATTATTGTCTATATTGTTAGCAATATGATGTTTTATTCTACCGGCATCAGCCATTCCACTTGCACTAATAATTATCATTGCTTGCTTATTGGCATTTAGTGCTTTACTTTCATCGGCACTTTTTATATAGTTTAATCCAGGAAAATCAAAAGGGTCTTCATCAATATCTAACACTTTCTTCACTCTATTATTAAAATATCTTGGATAACTTTTTACTACTTCAGTAGCTTCTATACTTAATGGGCTATCCACATAAACAGGAATTTTAGGCAACCTATTTTCTAAACTTAATTGGTTTAGCATATAAAGTAATTCTTGTGTTCTGCCAACGCTAAAAGCCGGAATAATCAGTTTGCCTTTTTTCTCAACACAAGTTTTGTTAACCCAATTCAACAAAGTATCTATACTATTAAAAGCATCTTCATGTAATTTGTCGCCATAAGTACTTTCAATAATAATATAATCTGCCTGAGGAAAGACTTCAGGACTTTTTAAAATTAAATCTCTGTAACGACCAACATCTCCACTAAAACTTATTCTAATATTTTTTCCTTCCTCGTTAATTTTTAAATGAACAGAAGAACTACCAATAATATGACCAGCATCGGTAAACATGGCTTGTACCCCATCTGTTACTTTAAACCAATGTTGATATGCTTGTTTTTCTAGCAATGAAAAGGATTGTTCTGCATCTTCAATTGTGTAAAGAGGCTCAATAGGTGGCAACCCACTCTTGGCTCTTCTTTTATTTAAAAACCTTGTATCATCTCTTTGTATTGTAGCTGAATCTTCTAATAATATTTTAGTTAAATCGAAAGTAGCTCCTGTACAAAATATCTTCCCTCTAAAACCTTCTTTATACAATTTTGGAATAAGGCCACTATGGTCAATATGGGCATGAGAAAGAATCATCACATCTACTTCCTCCGCATTAAACCCAAAACTTGCATTAAATGAACCTGTCTCTTTCCCTAAGCCTTGAAACAAGCCACAATCTAATAAAATTTTTTTACCATTTTTTAAAGTAATTAAATGTTTAGAACCAGTAACAGTTTGTGCAGCACCATGAAAAGATAATTTCATTTTTTAAAATTTATGAATTAACGAATACTAGAGTTTAAAATTTCTTAGCTACAAATCAGAATAACGCTTTTTTTTCCTAACAAAATATTTAAATACTATAGAATTTAATAAAACTCCATTTAGTTTATAAAGTGGTTTATTAGGTTGTACACTTTTATATTTTGAAGAAAACTTCCATTTTATAAAAGCAAT
>JAIBAV010000110.1 GCA_019695015.1 Chitinophagaceae bacterium | reverse complement strand
TCTTCGCTTCGCTCAGAATGACATAAATAATGGGTGCTCAGTAGATTCTTCGCTTCGCTCAGAATGACATAAATAATGGGTGCTCAGAATGACATAAATGAGAATCTGTTTGTGTTCTTCCTATTGTCATGTTGAGCAAAGCAATACCAAAAGCACTGTCATGTTGAGCAAAGCGAAACATCTGCTTTTGCTTTAGTACGTTTTTCAGCAGATCCTTCGCTTCGCTCAGAATGACATAAATAATGGGAGCTCAGTAGATTCTTCGCTTCGCTCAGAATGACATTTTTATTTTTTAGTTCTTAATCAATTTTTCTGTTGTTCTATTTCCTTTACTATCTATAATTTCAACAATATATGTACCAGTAGATAGTTTTTCAATATTTAATTGTTTATACCCACCTGCTCTACTTTGTTGTAAAATTATTTTACCTGCCATATCGGTTACTTTTATGTTGTAATTTATATCGGCTATTTGAGGTAATAATAAGGTTACTTGTTTGTTTGCAGGGTTAGGATACATTTTAATGTTGTTGTTAACAATACTTGGTTCTACTATTCTCTTAGTAAATACTATACTAAATCTGTTTGAACCTTTGGTAGCTGCATTGTTTACATCTACACTAAACACATAGTCAGGATTGGCTTTTACATCTTGTGTTATTTTAGCTAAATGATCTACTAAGTATATATCGGCTCCAGTAAAGTTTTCATAATCGCTGAAATTGAATGTATAGTTGCCACTTTGTGTTGCTCCAATGTTTAACCATACTTCATCGGTACTTAAAGTACTTAAACTTCTGGTTTGTACTGCTGTATGGGTGGTGCCTTTTAAGCTGGTTATATAAGTACCATAGTTCATACTTGGTATATCCAGTTTGCCTAATGCTGTATTGCTTATTGTAACATTATTATCATAGCGTACAACTATTTCGTCTATTTTTTTATCTATTGTACCATAGCTTACTTTTACTTTTTCGTTTATAGTTCTTCTGTTGTTACGGAAATAACCTAAATCTTCTTCACTAAAAGTATAATATTTTAAATCTTCATTAAAGTTTAAGGTTATATTACCAACATTTTTTGATTTTACAAAAACGGCTTGTCCGCTGGCTATTAAATTTCCATTATCATTATTATAGCCGGTTCCACCAGTAAATACCCCATCAACATTGCTCCAGTAGCTATATACACCTGCATTATTGCTTGGTATATACACTGCATAAACACTATCAATTGCATTGCTATTTCCTAAATCTGATAACAAATCACTAAATGAAACATTAGCAGGATAAGGGTTACCAATTAATACCCAGTTATTTATACCATTGTTTGGATATGTAATGCTAAATGTACCAAAGTTTTTATTGGCTGTACTTAATGTGCCTGATGAGCTTAAAGTTACTGCATTAGGTACCATGTTTACACCATTCAATAAATCGCAACCTAAGCTTCTTGATCCACGTACGTTTACTCTAAAAGCTTTTCCTTGTCCTATATTGGTAGCATTGGTATTGGTTACTGCTTGCCAACGACTGCCTGTGGTTTGTGAGGCATCGTAAGTATAGGCACTTGGTGCATTGGTAGATGTAGCATCAAAACCATTGCTGTGCGATGTTAAAGCAGGGCAAACCGTACCACCTGTACCTGCTCCTGTAATGTGTATTTGTTGTTGCCAGCTATCTTGTAAAGTTTGGTTTATTGGGCTGGCTAAGAAACTCCATTTTCTACTGGCTTTGGCTGGTATATAACGTTCTACTGTAACATTTCCAACAAATGTAGGCAATGAAAACATTGATTGCAAAATTGCTGTTCTGTTTTCATTTGATTTTAATACCAACAAATTATTGGTTGTAAATACACCTTGCCTATAGGTATATAATTCACTTGTAACATTTAATTTTCCTGTTCCAGAAAGTGTTAAGCCTACAGCATTATCCATACCTAAACCTTTTATGGCAATATCTGTATTTCCTGTATTAAATGTTTGCAATGTAGTACCTACAAAAGCTATTGTACCAGAGTCTGCTATTATAGTACCATTATTAGCTATATTGCCATAAACAAGCAGTGAAGATTCATTTGTAATTGTTAAGTTACTACCTGTTTGTATTGTTATATTCTTTGCCTCTCTTATAAGTGGAAAGTTTACACCTATTACCGGTTTATTGATGGTGTTGGGTATAACTACATTACTGCTTGGAGTAGGCATTGTACCTAACGACCAGTTACTGCCTTTATTCCAGTCTGTATCGGTTGTACCTGTCCATTTATTTTGCCCTACCTCATCTATGGATATGTTTTTTATTCTAACCTTATTACTAGTACCTCCTGTATTTGAACCTGTATATAAATTAAATCCAAAATAATATACACCTGTAACCTGCGGAGTAAATGATACACTATTAGACGAATATCCAAAATTGGCAGTAATTGAATGATCTGCTAACTGGGTAATCATTGCTGTATTATTGGGTAATATACCATACGCTATTTTTAATTTCTGTATTGCACCGCTCTGCTTCGCATACATATAATTAATGATATAATTGCTGCCGGCAGTTAAATTGATGCCATTGGTATAAAACCAAGTATTAACTGAATCCTCATAATATTGATAGTAAAGTGCATTACCTGATGGTGGTGTCTCTATAAGCCATCTACTATCCCTATCAGGTCCTGTTCCTTGAAATAAAGTTTGATTATATGTACAATTGGGTAATGTATATTGATCTACAAAAGGTATATCTAATATATATGGCACATTTGCAGCATCGCACAAAGTGGTAAAAGTTGCTTTAATGCTATTGGCACTATACCCGTTACCACTGTTGGTACAATTTTGTCTTACATATACATCGTAAGTGGTATTGGCAGTTAAACCAGTTATTGCTATTGGTGAGTTTCCGCCTGTTACTATTGTTCCTCCAACAGCTGCATTATTATTTGTTCCCGGGGTAAAACCTGTTGCTCCGTACTCTACTACAAATGCACTACCAGTTCCTGTAAAATGTATAATAGCGGTATTATTAGTTATTGTATTAGCAACTATATCTGTTGCTTCCAAACAATTGGGTATTGTTTCATATTTTACGTTATCAATAAGTATGATATAACCGTTATTTCCTGTACTTTCTCTAAACGCTAAAGTAGTTATACCTGGTGGAGTAATAACAGGGCTTAAAATAAAATTGTCATAATCTGATGAATTAGATGATTTAGTTGGTATATAATCATTTCCTAATTGCACAAAAGTATTTGGATCATCTTGATTTGTTAAATATCCTACTTGAATATTTCCGGTTTGCCCACCAGATTTTTTTGTGCTAAATTTTAACCTGTGTGTTCCTGCATCGGCATTGCTTACCTCTGGCATTCTTACCACTGCCTTGCTATTATAAGACATCATGCGTAATCGATTGTTAGAAACATCTACACTATTACTACCAACCTGTGCCCAACACTGCGGTAGTGAAGCATCAAAATTTTCAGAAAAATCGGTTACTGTATTACATTTTGTAGTAAAAGAAACTTTGTTGCTGTTTATACTAAAGCCTCTTCCGGTTGCAGAGCAATCTCTTCTTACATACACATCGTAAGCGGTATTGGCTGTTAAACCTGTAATGGCAATGGGGGAGCTATTAGTTGTAATAATAGTACCTCCTACACCTGCAGTAGAATCAGTACCCGGTGTAAAGCCTGCAAGCCCATACTCTACTATATAAGTGCAACCCACTTCTGTAAAAGATACAGATGCTGTTGTTTTGGTTATTGAATCTACACTTACTACTTGTGGTGCTTGCAGTGGTTTATCTTCAATAATAAAATTATCAAAACCAATAAACCTATAATTAAGTATAGTACCAGAAGTAACACTGAGCCTGAACAATACTGATTGGTTGGTGTATGCAGATAGATCTACTGTTTTGCTATCCCATGGTGCATTTGGAGAGTTATGTGATGGATTTGCCGAATAGGATGCTAAAGATGTCCATGTACTCCCACTATCAGTACTAATTTGAAACTTTAGGGCATCTGCCTCGACTCCTGCACCCATCCAAAGAGCAAACCTGGCTCTTTTAGATGATGAACCTAAGTTAAATATTGGAGATTGTAGATAATATGGGGCATTATTTGGGTTATAATAATAAGCATAAAAAAACATAAAACCTGCCCCCTCAGCAGGGTAGCGTATATCATATTGAGAATATCCGGTTAATGCACCCGACTGCCATTGGACACCTGAACCTTGTACACCTTCGTAAACGCTCCAGCAAGCAGGTATTACACCCGGTGTATTAAAGCCTTCGGTATAAGGGTATGTACTATTAATACCACACAATGTAGTAAAGGTTGCTTTAGAACTATTAGTGCTGTAACCATTTCCACCACCTGTACAATCCTGTCTAACATATACATCGTAAGATGTATTACCTGTTAAGCCAGATATTGCAATTGGCGAAGCACTGCCTGTAATAAGTGTGCCACCCACACCTGCTGTAGAATCAGTACCTGGTGTAAAACCAACAGGTCCATATTCTACTATAAATGCACTACCTGCTCCTGTAAAACTAATTGATGCTGTATTTTGGGTTATTGAATTTGCAATTAAATCAACTGGCTCGTTACATGCCGGTATCGCTTCTATTATAAAATTGTCAAAACCTATATTACAATAACCGCTACCATAATTAGAAGTAGCATTGAGCCTGAACAATACTGTTTGGTTGGTGTATGCAGTTAAATCTATTGTTTTGCTATCCCATGGTGTATTTGAACTGTAGTTTACAGGATTAGCAGAATAGGTTCTCAAAGTCGTCCAGCTAACACCATTATTGGTGCTAATTTCAAATTTCAAATTGTCTGTACCACTATTCTTCCCCATCCAAATGTCAAATTTTACTTTTTTGGCTGTAGCTCCTAAATCAAATGGTATCGATTTTAAATAGTAAGGATTATAAGATAGAACTGCATCATAATAATTCATCAGTAAAAAATGGCTACCTTCTGCACTTGTTCCTGCACCATGTGTAGCATCTGCTGTAACAGGCTGCCAATGTTCAGATGCTCCTTGTGCTCCTTCGTAAGCTGACCAACAAGCAGGTAAACTTGCTGCATTAAAACCTTCGGTAAAAGGGTAAGTACTTATTAAACCACAAAGTGTAGTAAAAGTAGTTTTGGTGCTGTTGGCACTATAACCATTACCACTTATGGTACAATCCTGTCTTACATATACATCATAAGCAGTGTTGCCAGATAAACCAGTTAAGCTAATTGGTGAGCTTCCGCCTGTTACTATTGTTCCACCAACACCAGGATTAGCATCAGTTCCTGGTGTAAAACCTGTTGCTCCATACTCTACAATAAATGCAGTACCTGCTCCTGTAAAACTTATGTTTGCTGAATTATTGGTAACACCACCTGCATTTAATGCAGTTGGTGTTGAGCAAGGAATAGTATATGAAAAAGAACTTCTGGCACCTCCGGCATTTTCATAATATTCCAATACTAAATTAGTACTGCCGTTTAAATAAACTAATGGCGAAGTATAAGTAGTATAACTTTGATCTATCCAATCATTAACTAACCAACTATTACCACCATCAATACTCAAACGCACTCCATCATTTCCTCCAACTGTAAATTGATAATACCCGGCAGGAAAATTTTTGGTCATTTTATATCGCACGGTAAAACTATCTGATGGTATAGGTGGGCATAAATTGGTTGTTAAACCAGCTATTGCTCCGGCACCATTATCTCGGTCAAATTGTTCGTTTTCTGTTATATAACCTTTGTAATTGGGTGTGTTAAAAGAAGGAGAGCCTGTCCATGTATAAACATAACCTTTCCATGAACCATTGCCATAAGCAATTTCATCACCAGCAGGTACACATAGTGTGGTAAAAGTTGCTTTAGAACTATTAAGGCTGAAACCATTGGCATCGCCTGTGCAATCCTGTCTTACATATACATCATAAGCAGTGTTGCCAGATAAACCAGTTAAGCTAATTGGTGAGCTTCCGCCTGTTACTATTGTTCCACCAACACCAGGATTAGCATCAGTTCCTGGTGTAAAGCCCACTGCTCCATACTCTACAATAAAGGCAGTACCTGCTCCTGTAAAACTTATGTTTGCTGAATTATTGGTAACACCACCTGCATTTAATGCAGTTGGTGTTGAGCAAGGAATAGTATATGAAAAAGAACTTCTGGCAC
>JAIBAV010000084.1 GCA_019695015.1 Chitinophagaceae bacterium | reverse complement strand
TCTTTATTTGTAGCTTTTTCAGTTATTTTAATATTCAAGTTATATTGAACTTGTAAGTACTCTTGTAACAATAAAGCCAGTTTTTTGCTTTCGGCAGTTGTATAGTTTATTGTTGTTAGGTTATTTAAAGTAAAATATCCTTTACCTATTGTAATATTATTGGGTAATGGAATAATGGAAATAGAATTATTAGTAGTTTGTGCAATAATATTATTGCAAATTAATAAACCAACTACCAGCAATAGCCTTATCATAGTATATATTTTAGTGTCAAAAATATTTGATTAAAACGAAGAATAAATTTAAAGAATGAAATTAATCTAACTACTTTTATTTAAAATTTGCATAAAGTAATTTTATAGTATGAAAAAGTTTTTTTATTTATTAGTTGCTGCATTAATTTTTCAAGCATGTTGTGTATGCAATAAAATGAGTGCTGTTGATGCGATGCAATTTGATAAAATAGTATTTCATTCCTCCACTTGCTTTGGTAGTTGCCCACAAATTGCAATAGAAATAAATAGAGAAGGAGGAACAAAGTTAAAAAGACAATTTTTTAATGAAAGTGCAACTCAAACTAAAGAACGTTCTGGAGAGTTTAAAGGACATATAAGTAAAGAAGCGTTAGATGGATTAATGCTTGAGTTAAACCATAGTAACTATGAAACTCTTCAATTTCCAAATGTAGATTGTTGCGATGCACCAGTAATTACAATTATAGTTTATGCTAAAGGCAAAAAAGTGTATTTGCGTTCAATGATGCCACCAAAAGATGCTGGCGACTTAATTAAATATTTAACAGAGTTAACTACAACTGTTGAACTGCCATTGGCTGAAGATAAATTTGAAATTGAAAATTAAAAGCCTGTTTACTGCACAATTATTTACTGATGAACACAAAAAATTAGCATAGTAAATGCTATTAGTTACCTTTGCCGCAAATTTTTAAAATAAATGATAACATTTAGTGCGTTGGGTTTGGATGAAAAATTGGTTAAGGCAACCGATGCTTTAGGCTTTGAACATGCTACACCTATTCAAGAAAAAAGTATTCCTGTATTGTTAAGTGGAACTAAAGATATGATAGGTTTGGCACAAACAGGAACAGGTAAAACGGCTGCTTTTGGTTTGCCATTATTACAATTAGTACAAGTAACAGAAAAATATCCTCAGGCTTTAATAGTTTGCCCTACCAGAGAACTTTGTTTACAAATTGTAAACGAAATAGAGCAATTTAAAAAATTCATTTCGGGTATGCATGTTGTTGCTGTTTATGGTGGAGCAAGTATTGGCATGCAAATAAGAGAACTAAAACGTGGGGTGCAAATTGTAGTTGCAACACCAGGTAGGTTAATTGATTTAATTGAAAGAAAAGCAATTAATTTAGAACAAATAAAATATGTAGTTTTAGATGAGGCAGATGAGATGCTAAACATGGGCTTTCAAGAAGATATTGAATTTATTTTGCAAAATACACCTCAAAGAGAAAGTACTTGGCTATTTAGTGCTACTATGCCTGGCGAGATAAAAAAAGTAACCAAAAAGTACATGAAAAATCCTTTTGAAGTTACAGTTGGCAAAGTAAATACAGCAAATAAGAGTATAGATCATCAATATTTTATTACACAAGCACAGCATAGATACGAAACCTTAAAAAGGTTGATAGATTTTAATCCGGGTATGTATGGAATTATTTTTACAAGAACAAAAGCAGATGCTCAGGAAATTGCAGAAAAATTAACTAGAGAAGGATATGATATTGATGCCTTACATGGAGACTTATCTCAACCACAAAGAGATAAAGTTATGAATGCTTTTAGAGATAAAACCCTACAATTACTTATAGCAACAGATGTAGCTGCAAGAGGTATAGATGTTAAAGAAATTACCCATGTAATTAACTACGAATTACCTGATGATACTGAAGTTTACACACATAGAAGTGGAAGAACAGGACGTGCAGGCAGCACAGGCGTTTGTATGAGCATTGTACATGCTAGAGAAATTTATAAGCTTAGAAATATTGAACGTTTTATTCAAACAAAATTTAATAAACTAGAAATTCCAAGTGGTAAAGATGTTTGTAGAAAACAGTTTTACACTTTCATGGATAAACTATTACAAACAGATATTTCGCATGGAGAGTATGCTACATTTTTACCAATGTTACAAGAAAAATTTGCCGAAGTATCTAAAGAAGAAGTATTGCAACGGGTAGCTGCTTTAGAGTTTGACAGGTTTTTGAAATATTATGAAAATGCAGAAGATTTAAACATTAGAGAACAGAAAAGAGACACTAAAAGAGAATTTGGAGGCGATGGAAGAGACCAGGCAAGAAGCAGAGGAAGAGACAATAAAGGAGTGAAATATAGTGGTGGTAATGGTTTTGCTAGACTATTTGTTAACCTGGGTACAAAAGATGGATTTTATAAAGCTAGCTTTTTACAGTTTATTTTAGATATGAGTGATTTAAGAAAAGATGTTTTAGGAAGAATAGATATGAAAGAAATGAATAGCTGGATTGAAATTGATAAAAAAGCGGCTAAACAAATGATACAATCTATAGATGGTAAAAACTATAGAGGAAGAAAAATTAGAATGAATGATGCTAATTCTCGTTAATATTTTTGCTTAAAATTTAAAGGTAAACAAGCTTTAAACTATGTTTACAAAACGACCTTTTATTATCGCTGGGCCATGTTCTGCAGAAACACAGGAGCAGCTAATGCAAACTGCCATTAATTTAAAAAGCAATACTAATATTGATTTATTTAGAGCAGGAATTTGGAAGCCAAGAACAAGGCCAGGGCAGTTTGAAGGAGTTGGCAAGGTTGGTTTACAATGGCTACAACAAGTTAAAAATGAAACAGGCTTAGCTACTACAATAGAGGTGGCAAATACTGTACAGGTTGATGAGGCTTTAAAACATAATATTGATGTACTTTGGCTTGGTGCCAGAACTGTTGCTAACCCTTTTAGTGTACAAGAAATTGCTACTGCTTTACAAGGTGTAAATATTCCTATTTTAATTAAAAATCCAACAAACCCCGATTTAGAACTTTGGACTGGTGCAGTGGAAAGAATTAGTAAGGCTGGCATAACAAATATTGGTTTAGTGCATAGAGGTTTTAGTGTGTATGGAAATGATGAGTACAGAAATGCTCCTATGTGGCATTTGGCAATAGAAATGAAGAGAAGGCATCCAGAAAAAATGTTTCTATGCGATCCTTCTCACATTGCTGGCAATAGAAATATTTTACAAGCCATTTCACAAAAAAGTATTGACCTTAATTATGATGGCTTAATGATAGAAAGCCATATTTCTCCTGATAATGCTTGGAGTGATGCTAAACAGCAAATTACACCAAATATATTAGGAAGTTTACTTGCTAAATTAATTTGGAGAAATGAATTTGCAGAATGTAATGAAGACAAGAACTTGTTAGAAAATTTAAGACAGAGCATTAACCTATTAGATGATGAACTTATACAATTACTAGGGAAAAGAATGAAGATTGCCGATACAATAGGGAGATTTAAAAAAGATAATAATATTACAATTTTACAAACCAGCAGATGGAATGAAATACTCTTAAAAATATTTTCAAAAGGAGAGGAGTTGGGGTTAAGTAAAGAGTTCTTAACGAAATATTTTGATGCAGTTCATATGGAAAGTATCAATCATCAAAATAAAGTAATGAATGATGATATACAGTAGCATGGCACGGTTTTAAACATTAACTTTAAACCATTATTTTTTATCAAGTAAGCTGTATGATTAAACAAACCTATCTATTTAAATATTCTGCTACCAACATCTTCTTTAATATGCCAATTAGCAGTTTAACTAAATTGGTGGATGTTAAACAATGTGTAATCATTACCGATGAAAATATTTTTGCATTATATAAAGTAAAATTCAAAAAATATAACACTATTGTTTTAAAAGCAGGAGAGGAGTACAAAGTACAACAAACAGCCGATAGTATTATTAAACAATTATTAGAATTTGATGCAGATAGAAACACTATTTTAATTGGTGTTGGTGGTGGTGTAATTACTGATATTACAGGTTATGTTGCCAGCATTTATAAACGTGGTGTACAATTAGGGTTTGTACCTACTACTTTACTTGCAATGATAGATGCTAGTATTGGAGGAAAAAATGGAATTGATGTTGGCCACTATAAAAATATGGTTGGCTGTTTTAAACAACCCAATTTTATTTTATTTGATTTTTTGTTTTTGAAAACTTTACCCCAAAAACAATGGCAGCAAGCATTTGCAGAAATTATTAAACATGCTTGTATAAAAGATGCTGCATTATTTAAAGAGATTCAAATAAATAATTTGCAATTTTATAGGAGTAATAAAAAAGCATTAATAGCTTTAATAGAAAAAAATATTGTTATAAAATTAGGCATTGTTCAAAAAGATGAACTAGAAAATGGAGAAAGGAAATTGCTAAATTTTGGTCATACATTAGCACATGCATTGGAGAACCTTTATCAATTAAATCATGGAAATGCAGTTTCTATAGGTATTGCATTTGCGGTTAAACTTTCCCAAAAAATTACAGGATTTAATCAAACAAGTGCAGTTATTGAATTATTGAATAAGTATAACTTGCCTGTGGAATTAAATTACAAGGCATCAAAAGTTTTTGAAGTACTGAAGAAGGATAAAAAAAGAAATCAACAAGAGTTGCATTTTGTTTTATTAAATAAAATTGGCAAAGCTGTTATTGTACCTATTCCTTTACAAGAAATTGAAAAATTATTATAATACTTGTGCAAGCTATCATTCACCCATCACAAATTAATGGCATTATTACTGCCCCTGCATCTAAAAGTATTATGCAAAGGGCTTGTGCTGCTGCACTAATTAAAAAAGGTAAAAGCATAATTTATAATTATGGTAACAGCTATGATGAAAAAACAGCATTAGAAATCATTCAATGCTTAGGAGCAACTACAATAGTTAATAACAATAAAATTTGTATTGAAAGCAATGGGCTTTATGCAGTAAATAATAATATACATTGTAACGAAAGTGGGTTAAGTGTAAGGCTATTTACATTTTTAGCAGCAACTTTAAATGAGGAAATTACTATTAATGCAAATGGTAGTTTATTAAAAAGACCTATGCATTTTTTTAAAGAAATTTTTCCTCTCTTAAACGTTACCATTCATCAAAGCAATAACATATTTCCATTTTTTGTTAAAGGACCATTACTACCCACTACTATTGAAATAAATGCAAGTATAAGTTCTCAATATTTAACTGGATTATTATTTGCTTATAGTGCTGCTTTACAAAATAAATATCAAACAGATAGTTTTTTGAATGAGCAAATTTGTATAAAAGCAAATAACCTTAATAGTAAGCCTTACATAAACCTTACCTTACAAGTTATGAAGCATTTTGGCTTATTTACTCCAGAAGTGGTAGGAGAGAACAGGTTTTGCTTTAATAGTAAGAATTATGAAAGAAGTAATGCAAACACAACCACTGAATTTACAGTTGAAGGAGATTGGAGTAATGCTGCTTTTTTATTGGTAGCTGCTGCTATTGCTGGCAAGGTAAAAGTGAATGGTATGAATTTTATATCGGAACAAGCCGATAGAAGAATAGTAGAAGTTGTAGAAAAAATTGGGTGTAATTTTTTTATAAATAATGAATCTATTCAAGTTGAAAAAAAACATTTAAACTGCTTTGATTTTGATGCAACTCATTGTCCAGATTTATTTCCACCCTTAGTGGCTCTAGCTTGCAACTGTAAAGGAATTTCTACCATAAAAGGAGTTAATAGGTTACTATATAAAGAAAGTAATAGGGCAGAAGCTTTGCAAACTGAATTTGCTAAAATGGGAGTTGAAATATTGGTGGATGGAGATATAATGATTATTAAAGGTGACAATGAAATTAAAGGATCCAATCTTAATTCTCATCAAGATCATAGAATTGTAATGGCTTGCACAATTGCAGCACTAAATGCTAGTCAAAACACAAAAATTTGTAATGTAGAAGCCGTAAACAAATCTTACCCATTGTTTTTTGACCACATGAAAAAATTAGGAACTAGAATAGAACTTTATTAAGCTATAGTATATTTTTAAAAAAATAAAGCCGAATGTTTTTGATTCATTCGGCTTTATTTTGTTGGTGAAAGAAGTT
This sequence comes from Chitinophagaceae bacterium, assembly GCA_019695015.1. Taxonomy (GTDB): domain Bacteria; phylum Bacteroidota; class Bacteroidia; order Chitinophagales; family Chitinophagaceae; genus UBA1930. Next base: position 181 of record JAIBAV010000084.1, on the reverse strand, counting down.
AATTATTCTTCACCTTTCTTTTCTTCTGGTTTTAAAACTGCAGTTATTACATTTTTACCATTAAATAAAAGATTTGCAGTTGCTTTAATTTGTGCTGCTGTTAATGCATTTACTATTTTTTCTTAGTTAAGGAAGTAATCAACAATATCATCTTCTAAAGTAATAGCTAGAATTTTAGTTA
>JAIBAV010000002.1 GCA_019695015.1 Chitinophagaceae bacterium | reverse complement strand
TATTTATTCTAATGTATGCAGTTTGTAAACTAGTATCAATTTTTAAATATCTTTTTGCTAAACGCCTTGCATTTTTAAGTTGTTTTCTATTTGGCTTTTTAATTTTTGTAATTTCTTTTTTTATTGTAGAAGTATCTTTTATAGGGGAATAATTTTTTATGGTAGTAGTTGCCTTATTTCCTAAACTATCCAGATAGCTAATTGTATAACTTGTATCTAAACCCCAGGTTTGTTTATACCATGCAGGAAAGTTATTGCTTACTACCTGATTTTTGTAATTAACACTATAACCATCTGTACTAATACTTTTAAAAATTGAATCTAAAATAAGTCGATTGCTAACTCCATTAATAGTGGTAATAATAACGCCTCTTTTAAGTATGGAATCTGTTTCAATTGTATTACCTAAAACAACCATACTATCTGCCCACACTTTTAAGTATAAAGGAAACATGGGGTAGAGGTGATGTTTGTAAAGCTTGGTAAAATTTTTAGAATAGTTAACACTGGTATGGCCACAATGTATTGTACTTATAATTTCAGCAACCTTTTTTTTAAACTGTACTTCATTTAAAGAATCCTTCATTGTAGAAAGTGCATTCTCAAAATTAAAATCTATACTGTCTTTGGTATTGTACCAATATAAAGATGGGTGATTGGCTTCTAAAGTTTTTTTTAAAATGGTTAAATCTTCTTTTAATAATGCTACAGGTAGCTTTTTGTTATAGGTATAATTTGGTATTTTATAAGATACGCATGAAGTAAGCAAGGAAAATAATATAACTATACTATCCAAATAAATATGTATCAATTTCTTCTTCAATGAAAGAACAATTTTTTATAAACTTTATGTAAATGCGTTCCAACCTTGTGCAGTAATATCAAAAATATTACCTCCTTTGGTTTGTAATTTGTTACCCTCTTCTAATGCAGTCATATAGCCTATTACAGCTATTTCTTCATTTAAAGTAATTTTATCATAATCTTCTTGTTTTAGGGTAAAAATCAATTCATAATCTTCGCCGCCATTTAATGCACAAACAGTGGGGTCTAAGCCAAATTTAAAAGCAGCAGCTCTTGTTTTTTCATCAATGGGTAATTTATCTTCAAATATTTTACAACCTACATTACTTTGTTTGCAAAGGTGTAAAACCTCGCTACTAATGCCATCACTTACATCCATCATTGCAGTTGGTACAATGTTATTTGCAGCAAAAAATTCTATAATATCCTTTCTGGCTTCAGGCTTTAATAACCTGCCTACAATATAATCTTCTCCTTCTAAGTCTGGTTGTATGGCAGGGTTTTCAAGATATATTTTTTTTTCTCTTTGCATAAGTGTTAAACCTAAAAAAGCACCACCTGTGTTACCAGATACACAAATTAAGTCTCCTTGTTGTGCTGTACTTCTTTGTACATATTTATCTGGTGCAACTTCGCCAATTGCAGTAACAGATATTATAAATCCTTTTTGAGAGGAAGTTGTATCACCTCCAACTAAATCTACAGCATATTTTTCGCAAGCTGCATAAACACCTTCATAAAATTCGCTTAAGGCTTCTACACTAAACCTGTTGCTAAAAGCAATACTAATAGTAATTTGTGTTGGTATAGCATTCATTGCATACACATCGCTTAAGTTTACTATTACACTTTTATAACCTAAATGTTTTAAAGGGGTGTACATTAAATCAAAATGAATACCCTCTACCAACATATCTGTTGTAATAACAGTTTGTTTTCCAAAATGGTCAATTACAGCAGCATCATCTCCAACACTTAGTATAGTTGATGCATTTTTTATTTCAAAATTTTTAGTGAGATGTTCTATCAATCCAAACTCTCCTAAGTTAGCAATCTCCGTTCTTTGTTGCATTGTAATTTGTTTATTGTGTTGTTAATTTACTAATAACTTTTGTGGGTACAGTTGTTATTTTTTTATTAGTATAGTCAAAGCATAACATACCTGTTTTGGCTTTGCCTGCAATTATTAATTCTTCTCCATTGATAATTTCTAAAAGATAATATAAATCAAATCCAATTTTGGTGAAGGCAGCAGCTTGTACCGAAATTTTAATTGTATTTGTATAAATAATTTCGTGTTTAAATTCTATAGCTGCATCGGCCATAATTAAACTAGTATTTTCAAAATTAATTTCCGTATAACCAAAATGCTGCAAATACTGCATTCTGGCTTCGTGTATTAACGATAAAAAGCTATCATTGCCTACATGTCCACCATAATTCATATCAGTAATTCTAATAGGAATAATAGTAGAAAAATTAAAATTAATAGGAAGTTCAACTTTTACTCTTTGCATTGTTGCAAAATAGTGTAAGAATATTGAATTAGAAGTTTTTTAAGTATAAAATTGAAAAAATTGGAATGTAGCTGGTGCAATTAAAGTAAAAAAAGTAATATGGAAGCAATTGTAATTAAACCGCCTGCAATCAGTAAAGCTTTAATGGTTTTATTAGATGATTTTTGATAATTGGTTTTGTTTTCTGCTTCTTTTTCTGCATCTAATATTTTACAAATTTTATCCCACATATATTTTGGTGGTTCAACTTGTTCCACCATTAGGTAAGATACCTTAGCTTCTTTAGTTATGGTAGATGAGGAAGGTTTCACTCTCCAGTTTTCTTTTAACAAATCATTATTGAATGCAATAGCAGATGATGCCATAATAAATGCTTTTGATAGAATAATTAGGTACTTAAAAACACTGTATAAAAACAAGATAGAAATAGAGATTAAATAGTTGCATGAATGCAAAAAAAATCTTGAATTAGGAAAAATTAGTCTTATTTTGGGAAAGAAAAAGTATTAATTGCTGCATGGCTTTTTTTCTGTGACTAAATTTGTTTTTTTCTTCAATTGGCATTTCAGCAAAGGTTTTATTGCTGCCATCAGGCACAAAAATGGGGTCGTAACCAAAGCCCTCATTGCCTTTTGGAGTATCTATAATTTTACCTTTACATATTCCTTCAAAAAAATATTCTTGTTTATTTATAATTAAAGAAATTACTGTTCTAAATTGAGCATTTCTATTTTTTATGTCTTTTAAATTGTATAAAAGCTTTTCAATATTCGATTCAAATTTTGGATATTCATTGGCATATCTGGCACTTTTTACACCTGGTTCTCCATGTAAAGCTTCCACCTCTAATCCAGTATCTTCGCTAAAACAATTTTTATTTGTTAGCCTAAAAATAACAGACGATTTTTCTGTTGCATTTTCTTTTAAGGTATCATAAGGCTCTGGTATTTCAATATCTATTCCTGCTTCTTTTAAACTAATTATCTCAAAATTGTTTCCTAAAACAGATTTTATTTCTTGAACCTTGTTTGCATTATTGGTTGCAAAAATTAAAGTAAATTTTTCTGTCATTCATTATAATTTAAAAATTTGCTTTAAGCAATTCCATAATTTGCTTTTTTCTACTTTAGCATTGGTACTATTTTCCTTCATTTCATCTAAAACAGCAGCTTTTAACCAAACTGCACTATTAATATTAATTGGAGTATAAAAATCTATAGTAGCATCCTGCTTTATTGTATTGGGCAATTCGCCAAAAATAATAACAAACTTAGGGGCAAATTGTTTAGTTACTTTATTCAAATTTATTGATTGATTGTTGTAATTAATTATTGCTACATCGGCCATATTTAACTTACAAGCTTGTAAAATGGATGATAAAAACTGAAAACTATCGTCTTTTAAATGCATAGCATCTTCTTCTTTTAACAGAATAACAATATTTTTTTTGTTTTCGCCTAAAAACAAAATATTAACATCTGCACTCTTTTCAGGTTCTAAATTTTCCTCAATTTTATCTGTAATTACTATATTATCTTTATATAACTTGGCAATTACATACTTGGATAGTGAAATAGGTTCGTTCATAATTACATGTGCAATATTAACAATTGTTAGTTTTAAAAAATTACGTTTCTTTGCAGCAAATATATTTAGTTATGACAGCAGCAGTAGATATTAATGTTATTAAGGCTGAATCAAGCAAATTAAAAGAAATGAGTTTAGAAAATATTCCTTTTGGGAAATATTTTACTGATCACATGCTTGAAGCTGATTATGAAAATGGTGAGTGGAAGAATGTAGAAATTAAACCATATCAGCCATTAGTTATTGAACCTTCAATGGCATCGTTACACTACGGACAGGCCATTTTTGAAGGCATAAAGGCTTATAAATCGCCTAATGGAGATGCTTTTATATTTAGGCCAAAAGATAATTATAATAGATTTAATGTATCTGCCGAAAGAATGCAAATGCCTGCTGTACCCGAAGATATTTTTATGGAAGGCATGCGTATGTTAGTTGAATTAGATAAAAGCTGGATTCCTGGGCATACAGACCATTCTTTATATATCAGGCCATTTATGTTTTCTACAGATCATTTAATTGGTGTTAGACCTTCTGAAACATATAAATTCATGATTATATTAAGCCCAACAGGCCCTTATTATAATGCCCCAATGAAAATTTATGTAGAAGAGAAATATACAAGAGCAGCACCTGGTGGTGTTGGTTTTAGCAAAAATGCAGGAAATTATGCTGCAAGTATGTATCCAACTGCAATGGCAAGAAAAGCTGGCTATGACCAAGTTTTATGGACAGATGCATTTGAACATAAGTATTTACAAGAAGTGGGTACAATGAATGTGTTTTTTATTATAGGAAATAAAGCCATAACACCATCATTAGAAGATGGAACTATTTTAGCAGGTGTAACCAGAGATAGTGCCATAACTATTTTAAAGAAAATGGGTTTGGAAGTGGTTGAAAGAAAAATTACAACAGATGAATTGATTGATGTATATAAATCTGGCGAACTAAAAGAAGTTTTTGGTACAGGAACTGCAGCAACTATTTCTTTAATAAAAGAATTGAAATATAAAGATTTTATTATGGAATTTAATGTTGATAGTTGGAAGGTATCTACAGAACTAAAAGAAAGATTAAATGGAATTAGATATGGTACTGCAACAGATGAATTTGGATGGATGTATAAATTATAATTATTACTTTATATAAATTATCAAAAAGAGGGTTTTTGCCCTCTTTTTGTGAATAAATGGGTATAAATCTGTTTTCCAATAAATTTTTTACATTAAATGTGAAAAAAAAACAATAATATTTTATTAAATCTTTTGGATTATAAGCAAAAACTACTACTTTTGCCGTCCTAAAAAATAAAAGGTTACAATGCCTACAATTCAACAATTAGTAAGAAAAGGTCGTGAAATTATTAGAGCAAAAAGCAAATCAAGAGCTTTAGATGCTTGTCCTCAACGTCGTGGTGTTTGTACAAGAGTATATACCACTACACCTAAAAAACCTAACTCAGCTTTACGTAAAGTTGCCAAAGTTCGTTTAACAAATAAAATTGAAGTAATTGCTTATATACCTGGAGAAGGTCATAATTTGCAAGAGCACTCAATAGTTTTAATACGTGGTGGAAGGGTAAAAGATTTACCAGGTGTACGTTATCATATTGTACGTGGTAGTTTAGATACTGCAGGTGTAAAAGATAGAAAACAAAGCCGTAGTAAATATGGTACAAAGAAAGAAAAAGCTAAAAAATAATCAATTTCAATAATTATTATAAACTGAGTAAAGTTTTAATACTTGAAGAAATTCAGTTTGTAAACTTAAAAATTAAAACCAATGCGTAAAGCACAAGCCAAAAAGTTGCCTTTAGCACCAGATGCTAGATTTAACGACAAACAGGTAACTCGTTTTATTAACAATTTAATGTGGGATGGTAAAAAAAGCACAGCCATTACCATTTTTAATGATGCTGTAGATAAAGTTAGCAGCATAACAGGAGAAGATGGTTATGAAGTATGGAAAAAAGCATTAGCCAATGTTACACCAGCTGTTGAAGTACGTAGCAGAAGAATAGGTGGTGCTACTTTTCAAATACCAAGTGAAGTTCGTGCAGATAGAAAAATTTCTTTAAGCATGAAATGGTTAATTCGTTATAGCCGTGAAAGAAATGGTAAAACAATGGCAGATAAATTAGCCAGTGAAATTATATCTGCAAGTAAAGGAGAAGGTGCTGCATTTAAAAAGAAAGAAGATGTACATCGTATGGCAGAAGCAAATAAAGCATTCTCTCACTTTAAAGTTTAATTTACTTATTTTTTATTATACAGTAATGGTTACAAATTTTGTAGCCATTTTTTTTGCATAAAAAAAGGTCTGATACGTATCAGACCCTGGTTCAAATTCAACCTGAGTCTTTTTGTTTCTCAGGAATGTTGGACATTTTCTGTCTTTCTTTTTAGAATATTGGTTTTTTTCTCTTGTAATTTAGGCTACAAGTACCTTGGTTTTTCACACTTTGGATTTTTTAAAAACGGGTTCAGCTTTTCTTAGATCCTTGGATTTATGTTGTCTTTTTTAATACGTAGGTTTCTGTT
>JAIBAV010000130.1 GCA_019695015.1 Chitinophagaceae bacterium | reverse complement strand
AGCAAATTTCTTTATTAACCGATGCTGATGAAGACAAAGAAAATTCAGATGTAGTAAAACTAATGACTATACATGCAGCAAAAGGTTTAGAGTTTGCTTGTGTATTTGTAGGCGGCTTAGAAGAAACTTTGTTTCCTAATGCAATGTCTTTAAATACAAGAGAAGAATTAGAAGAAGAAAGAAGGTTATTTTATGTTGCCATTACAAGAGCAAAGCAAAAACTGTGGATTTCTTATTCCAATTCAAGGTACAAATTTGGCAACTTAGTAATAAATGAACCAAGCCGATTTTTGGATGAGATGCCTAAAAACTTTTTAGACGAGTCTTATGCTAATATTGCAAGAAATGAATTTAACAATAGTAATGCTTATGCAAGAATGAGTGGGAATTATGGTTACAATAACAAATCTCAACAATTTACCAAAAAAGAGGCCGAAAGAAAACCAACATATTTACCTATTAATCCACCAACACCAAAAGTTGTAAACCATATACCAAGTAGCAATTTTGAAGCCAGTGATATATCAACTTTACAAGAAGGACAGAAAGTGGAACATCAAAGGTTTGGATATGGCATTATAAGTAAATTAGAAGGTAGTAACCATAACCCTGTAGCTATTATTAAATTTGAATTAAACGGAGAGAAAAAAATTATGCTGAATTATGCTAAAATTAGAATTGTGCAGTAGCAGGTTTGTCCAATCATGTTATTTCTAAATTATTTATACATTTAGTTAATGCAGTTTGCCAATTGGTAATTTCTATACTAAAATCTTTTTCAATTTTTGAAGTATTCATGCAAGAATAAGCTGGCCTTTTAGCAGGTGTAGGAAATGTAGTAGTAGCAACAGGATGGATTGTACAATTTAATGCAGCAATTTCTTTAATAGCTGTAGCAAAATTAAACCACGAAATATTTCCTGTATTAGAGAAATGATAAATACCTCTATATTTTTTTTCTGGTAGTTGGCAAATAATTTTCAAAATAGCATCTGCTAAGGAAGGAGCATAAGTAGGGCAACCAATTTGGTCATTTACTACATTAATTTCTGTTTTCTCTTTCATTAATCGTAGCATGGTTTTTACAAAATTATTTCCATGCTCACAGTACACCCAAGAGGTTCTTATAATTATTGAATTGGAATTATTTTCTAAGGATAATTTTTCGCCAAGCCATTTAGTATAACCATAATAATTTACAGGATTGGTTGCTTCGGTAACCATATATGGTTTTGTGCCATTGCCATCAAACACATAATCGGTAGAAATGGTTACAAATACAGCATTGGTTGCAGCACAATATTTTGCCATTTCGCCAACTGCAATTGCATTTATCTTTAAAGCATTTTCCATATCGGTTTCTGCCTTATCTACTGCTGTATATGCAGCACAATTAATTATAAAACTGGGTTTATATTCAAATAAAAAATGCTGAATGGTATCTATATTAGCTAAATCTAATTGTTCTCTGCCAACAAATAAAAACTCAAATTGATTGTATTCGGCAGCCTTATTTTGTAAGCACCAACCTAATTGTCCGTTTGCACCTGTTACTAAAATTAAAGGCTTACTCATTGAAAAGAAGTTTAGAATTATTTTCTACTATTAAACTCTTTGGGTTGCTTAATTAATTCTTCTTTAGGTAAATTCTTAAAATAGTTATAAGTAATTTTTAAACCTTCTGCTCTATCTATATTTGGCTGCCATTTTAAAATTTCTTTGGCTTTAGAAATATCTGGTTTACGTTGTTTAGGGTCATCTTGTGGTAAAGGTTTATAAATAATTTTTACCTTACTGCCACTAAGCTTTAAAACCTCTTCGGCAAAATCTTTTAAAGAAATTTCGTTGGGGTTACCAATATTTACAGGCATTATATAATTGCTGAATAATAATCTATAAATTCCTTCAACTAAATCGTCCACATAGCAAAAACTTCTTGTTTGGCTACCATCTCCAAAAACGGTTAAATCTTCACCACGTAATGCTTGGCCAACAAAAGCTGGTAAGGCTCTTCCATCATTCAGCCTCATACGTGGCCCATAAGTATTAAATATTCTTACAATTCTTGTTTCTACATTATGAAAAGTATGGTAAGCCATTGTAATGCTTTCCATGTATCTTTTTGCTTCATCATAAACACCACGAGGTCCCACAGGGTTTACATTGCCCCAATATTCTTCTGTTTGTGGATGTACTAAAGGATCTCCATACACTTCACTTGTGCTGGCTACTAAAATTCTGGCTTTTTTCTCTTTTGCTAATCCTAAACAATTATGAGTTCCTAAAGCACCCACTTTTAATGTTTGAATAGGAATTTTTAAATAATCTATAGGGCTTGCAGGAGATGCAAAGTGAAGAATATAATCTAAGTTTCCGGATATATGAATGTACTTGGTAACATCGTGGTTATAAAATTCAAAATTTTCTAACGGAAATAAGTGTTCAATATTTTTCAGGTCGCCGGTAATTAAATTATCCATAGCAATTACATGATAGTCTTCTTTAATAAATCTATCGCATAAATGGCTACCTAAAAAACCTGCGGCACCTGTTATTAAAACTTTTTTTCTCATTATTATAATTTAAATAAATTAAACTTTATTATGGTCTGCCAATACTTTCATAATAATAACCCATTTCTCTTATTTGTTGTACGTCAAATAAATTTCGTCCATCAAAAATAATTTTATTTTTAAGTGTACCAGCAACTCTGTCAAAATCTGGAGTTCTAAATTCACTCCATTCTGTAGCAATAATTAAGGCATCTGCATTTTGCAAAGCAGCATATTGGTTATCTGCATACGCAATTTTATTGCCAATTAGATTGCTTACATTTTTTATTGCTTCAGGGTCATAAGCAGTAACTGTTGCTCCTGCATTTACTAATGCATCTATCACATATAAAGCTGGTGCTTCTCTTATATCATCTGTATTTGGTTTAAATGCCAAACCCCATAATGCAAAATGTTTTCCTTGTAAATTGTTATTGAAATATTTTTTTATTTTTGGAATAAGATGTAGCTTTTGTGCTTCGTTTACTTCTTCTACAGCCTTTAATATTTGAAAATTATAATTCACCTCGTCCGATGATTTTATTAAAGCCTGCACATCTTTAGGAAAGCAACTTCCACCATATCCAATACCTGGAAATAAAAATCTTTTTCCAATTCTATCATCGCTACCAATTCCTTTTCTAACCATATCCACATCTGCTCCTAACTTTTCACAAAGCTGGGCTATCTCATTCATAAATGAAATTTTAGTGGCTAAAAAAGAATTGGCTGCATACTTTGTTAGTTCAGCACTTTTTTCATCCATAAAAATTATCGGATTTCCTTGTCGTACATAAGGTGCATATAAATCTGCCATTACTTTTTTGGCTCTATCGCTGTTAGTTCCAATTACCACTCTATCTGGTTTCATAAAATCATCTACAGCAACACCTTCTCTTAAAAACTCAGGATTACTTACCACATCAAATTCAACTTTTGCATTGGCAGCAATTGCAGCATGTACTTTTGCTGCTGTACCTACTGGTACAGTACTTTTATCAACAATTACTTTATAGTCTGTTATAATTTTTCCTAAGTCATTGGCCACTCCCAACACATACTTTAAATCTGCACTTCCATCTTCGCCAGGTGGTGTTGGTAATGCTAAAAAAACAATGGCTGCATCTTTAATACCCTCAGCTAAATTGGTAGTAAATTTTAAACGATTTTCTTTTAAATTTCTTAGAAATATTTTTTCTAACCCTGGTTCATAAATGGTTATTTCGCCATTACTAAGTTTAGATACTTTATTTTGGTCAATATCAATACAAGTAACTGTATTACCTGTTTCTGCAAAACATGTTCCTGATACTAAGCCTACATATCCTGTGCCTACAACTGCTATTTTCATATTTTATTTAGTGGTTGTTTATATAATTTAAAACTTCTGTAGTTATATATTCTAATTGATCTGTTTCAAGCTCTGTATGAATTGGTAAACTAATTACTTTTTCTGTTAACCAATCTGTAATTTCTAAGTTATATTTTTCGCTACCAATGGTTTCAAAAACTTTTTGTTTATGACCAGGAATAGGATAATAAATCATAGATGGAATTTTTTTCTCTGCCAAGTAATTTACTAAGCCATCTCGATTTACTCCATCAAGTATTAAAGTATATTGATGATACACATGGTTACTGTAAGAGGCAACAAAAGGAGTAGTAATTTTTGTATGATTTGCAAATGCTTTATTGTAATAATTAGCAGCATTATTTCGGGCAACAATATAATTATCTAACTGTTTTAATTTAACGGTTAATATTGCAGCTTGTATAGCATCTAACCTTGAGTTGCAACCAACAATATCATGAATGTATCTTGTTTTTTGACCATGGTTGGCAATCATTTTTAATTTTTCTGCAAGCATTGCATCTTGTGTAAAAATTGCACCACCATCGCCATAAGCTCCTAAGTTTTTACTTGGATAAAAAGATGTACAACCAATATGGCCAATTGTAGCAGTTTTTTTTGTAGTGCCATTATTAAAAGTATAATTACAACCAATAGCCTGAGCATTATCTTCTACTACATACAAATTATATTCTTTTGCAATTTGCATAATTTCTTCCATTGGTGCTGCATGCCCATATAAATGTACAGGAACAATGGCCTTTGTTTTAGGTGTAATTGCATTTCTTATAGCATCTGGTTCTATGCAAAAAGTTTTTGGATTTACTTCTACAAAAACAGGTTTTAAACGCAGTAAAGCAACCACCTCGGTAGTAGCAATATAAGTAAAAGAAGGTGTAATTACTTCATCGCCAGGCTGTAAGTCTAATGCCATTAATGCTATTTGTAAAGCATCTGTACCATTAGCACAAGTAATTGTAAAAGCACTATTATGGTAAACATTTAATGCTTCAGAAAATTCATTCACTTTTGCACCTCCAATATATTGTGCACTTTCTAATACTTCAAAAATTCCTTTATCTACCTCTTCTTTAATTTTTAGATACTGTGTTTTAGTATCTACCATTTGTATAGGCTTCATAGTTAAAAATAAATGTGGGCAAAGGTATTAGAAAAAATAATACGTTTAATTTGTTAGCAAAACTCTTTAACTTAATAGTTTATTTTAAGCTATTTTATTTTCTTTGTACCAACAAACAATCTATTGAAAATTTTTTACAACATATTTATTGCAGTTTATCCTTTCATTGCAAAAATTATAAGTACCAAAAATACAAAAGCCAAGTTGTGGCTTACTGGTAGAAAAAATATTTTTACTAAACTAAAAGAAGCATTTGCCAATAATAAAAGCGAAGTAATTTGGATGCATTGCTCTAGCTTAGGTGAGTTTGAGCAAGGAAGGCCGGTTTTAGAAAAAATAAAACAAACGTATCCATCCTATACAATTTTATTAACTTTTTTTTCTCCATCGGGTTATGAAATTCAAAAGAATTATGCTTATGCTAATTGGGTTTATTACTTGCCATTAGATTCGGCTAAGAATGCTACCCAATTTTTAGATATTGTACAACCTAAACTTACTTTATTCATCAAATATGAGTTTTGGTATTATTATTTAACAGAAATTAAGAAAAGAAATATACCCTTGCTACTATTATCCGCAAGTTTTAGAAAAAATCAACCTTTCTTTAAGTGGTACGGAAAAATATATAGAGAAATGCTGCAGTGCTTTTCTTACTTTTTTGTTCAAGATAATAATTGTGCTGATTTACTACATAAAATAGGCTTTACAAAAAATGTTTCTATTGCTGGCGATACTAGATTTGATAGAGTTATTGAAATAGCAAACAGTTTTGAAAGTATTGAAATTATTGAAAAATTTATTGGAACTGATAAGGTTATTGTTGCAGGTAGCACCTGGACTGATGATGATGAAGCTTTAGACCATTATGCCAACACTAATACTCACATAAAATTTATTATTGCACCGCACCAAATAGAAACTGAAAGGATAAATGAATGTTTAAAGTTGTATAAAAATGCTGTTCTTTTTTCTGTATTAGTTAACGAGCCAAATAGCAATTTTACAGAAAAAAATGTTTTAATAATTGATAATATTGGCATGTTAAGCAAGTTATACAAATATGCAACAATATGCTTTGTAGGTGGTGCATTTGGAGACGATGGTGTACACAATGTTTTAGAAGCAGCAGTATATAAAAAACCTGTAGTATTTGGGCCAGAATTTGAAAAATATATAGAAGCAAAAGAATTAGTAGAAAACAATGGTGGAATAAGTATAGAAAATGCTTTAGAACTTGAGCAAGTATTTAATAAGCTATTAACAGATAATTTGTTTTATGAAACTACTGCAATTAATGCAGAAAATTATGTTCAAAATAATAGTGGGGCAACAAAAATTATTGTAGATTTTATTTATGCAAAACGCCTTTTAACTAATTGATTAAAACTTTCTACTGTAGAATTATTTTCTTCCCATCCAAGCTTCACCTTTAATTCTCTTTGTATCCAATATTCTGCCTCGGCATAAATATTAAAAGTATTAATGGTTTTAATACTACGTTCGTACATAACTTCATCTCCCCTAAAAAGCTCGTTGATAAAAACATATCTGTCGTTAATACCAATAGCTTTTTTTAAGTCTTTAATGGGTGCTCCTTTTAATACGGTTGCTATTTCGGTTTTTTCCTCTTTTAAAATATCATTAAGGCTTGGCTCCTCCTCTGTTACAAGTGTATCTTTTAATTCAAACAATTCTTTTTTATCCTCCACTTTATCAACTACTTCATTTGTTACAATTTCTTGATGAACAAGTGTAGGTATAGAAGCTAATTCAGGATTAAACAACCACCCTGTTTGGTTTTCATTTTGTGGAGCCTTCTTAGGTTGTTCTACAGCTTTTGGTTTACTTTCATTTTTCACCTCTGCAATAATTTCACTAACAAAAGTAACACTAGGCATTGTAACAGATACTTTTCCACTATTTGAACTAGGCTGTTGTTGCTGCAATTCGGCTAAAAGCATTTGTGCAGTAAGCAATAATTTAGCTGCATCTTGCTTTTGGTCTAGTTGCTCTTTTAATTTGTTGATAAGTGTGCCAACTCTTTCCATTGGATAGTATACATTTGAGGTTTCTAAATAGTAATATTTAGGCAATAAAGTTATACGCTTTTACTAATAAACCCAAGTTAAATAAAATGTTTATAGAACCTAATTTAAGTGGAGAAAGAAGAGGATGGATAGAAGTGATATGTGGCAGTATGTTTAGTGGAAAAACAGAAGAACTCATTAGAAGATTAAAACGTGCCAAAATTGCTAACTTAAAAGTAGAAATTTTTAAACCAGGAATAGATGTAAGATATGATGAAACAAAAGTTGTAAGCCACGATGCTAATGCAATACAAAGTACACCTGTAGATAATTCTCAAAAAATTTTATTGTTAACGCAAGATGTAGATGTAGTAGGAATTGATGAAGCACAATTTTTTGATGATGAAATAACGAATGTTTGCGAAACACTTGCCACAAAAGGAATACGTGTAATTGTTGCAGGTTTAGATATGGATTATCTTGGCAAACCATTTGGCCAGATGCCTAATCTTTTAGCCATAGCAGATTATATTACTAAGTTGCATGCAATATGTGTGCAATGTGGTAATATTGCTAATATTTCCTACAGAAAAATAGAACAAGATGGGCAGGTTTTATTAGGAGAAAAAGATGTATATGAGCCAAGATGCAGGGTTTGTTATCATAAATAAAAAACTCATTTTTTAATGCCTGAATTGAAACAAATTATTAGTCTCATTAAAAAAGATATTTTGCTAGAAGTAAGGCAACAATACTCTTTTTACGGAATTATTTTGTATGTGGCTAGTACCATATTTGTTATTTATTTAACTATGGGCCAGCCCGAAGAACAAATATGGAATGGGTTATTTTGGATTGTACAATTATTTATTGTTACAAATGCTGTAGCAAAAAGTTTTTTATCGGAAAGTAAGGGTAAAATGATATACTATTATACCATTGCCGGTGCTAAGGTTTTTATTTTAAGTAAATTAATTTTTAACCTTTTACTAATGCTTTTAATGAGCCTAATTAGCTTATTGCTTTTTATGGTTTTATTAAATAACCCAATGCATAATGCAATGCTTTTTGTAGGCATTACAATACTAGGAGGTACAAGTTTAAGTTTAGTATTTACTTTTTTATCAGCAATAGCTGCTAAAGCAATGCAGCAGGCTGCATTAATGGCTATCTTAGGTTTTCCATTAATTATTCCACAATTACTTTTATTAATGAAAATAACAACACCAGCTTTTTCAAATGTTATACAAGAAAGTTGGGGGCAGTTAATACTTATGTTGATAGCATTAGATGTAATGGTTGTTTTATTAGCAATTATATTATTTCCCTTTCTCTGGAAAGATTAGCTTATAAATAAAAAAAGGTTGAATCATAAAAATGAAACAACCTTTTAGTGCCCCGGAACGGACTTGAACCGTTACGGCCATTGCTGGCCACAGGATTTTAAGTCCTGCGTGTCTACCAATTCCACCACCAGGGCAACCTTAAAATTTCGAAAAATCAAAATTTAGAGCGGAAGACCGGGCTCGAACCGGCCACCCCAACCTTGGCAAGGTTGTGCTCTACCAAATGAGCTACTTCCGCAGTATGTTTAAAGAACTAATTGGGGGTGCAAAAATATATAACCAAAGTTCTAAACAAAATTTTTTTTAAAATTTATTTATAATCTGGAGTGTATTTAGTACTGCCTTGTATTTCATACTCTGGTGTACCCTTATATTTACTTTTATATAGTTTAAAACAGCCACCTATTGTAGAGGCCATCATACAAGTGATTAATAAATAAAATAAAAAACGAGATGAACTAACCCAACTCTTTGTAAAGTCTTGTTTATTTTGCTCTTCAGCTAGTTTGTGTTGTTGTTCCATAATTGGTATTTAACGTTTGCAAAAATAAGGATGTAAATTAAAACTTCAATATCTAACTAAGCTATTTATTTTTCTATTATCAGTCATAATAAGGATGTTCCCAACGAATATATAATTTTTCGCAAACAACTACGCCAGCATTGTTAATATTACATCCATTTATATTAAAAATAAAAGCAAATAAATTGTTTGTAGGCTCCTTTTCTACATCATACCAGTTCAATATATTTTCCACTTCCACTTCATCCAAAAGAAAAAGCTGATCTGCATGCCAAGCATCTGGCCACTCATCTCTTTCTTTTAAATTAGTAAAAATGCAGTTATCAAATTGTATATGCACATTTACATAATATCCAAAATCAAAACTTGCCTGTACATAAACCGTATATTCTGAAACTTCAATAACCCTAAAGCTATATCCTGCATTATACAAACGTTTGTTTAATAATGTTACTACATGTTGGATGCTTTCTTCTGTATTATAGTAAGGCATTAAGTAGGTTAGCTGTTTTGTTTTGCAACTAAATCCAACCCATGTTCTTGAGCAGTTTGTTTTGCTAATTCGTAACCAGCATCTGCATGTCTAATTACTCCCATTCCTGGATCATTTCTTAAAACTCTACTTAATCTTTTTGTTGCTTCCTCTGTTCCATCAGCAACAATTACCATACCTGCATGAATACTATAACCCATACCAACCCCACCACCATGATGTAAACTTACCCAACTAGCACCACCAGCAGTATTTACCAATGCATTTAATATTGGCCAATCTGCTACAGCATCACTTCCATCTAACATTGCTTCAGTTTCTCTGTTAGGGCTAGCAACACTACCTGTATCTAAATGGTCTCTACCAATAACAATGGGTGCTTTTACTTTTCCTGTTCTAACAAGTTCATTAAATGCCAATCCTGCTTTTTCTCTTTCGCCCTGGCCTAACCAACAAATTCTTGCAGGTAATCCTTGAAAAGCAATTTTTTCTTTTGCCATTTTCATCCAACGCATTAATCCTTTGTTATCAGGAAACATTTGCATAATTAATTCATCGGTTACTGCAATATCTGATGGGTCTCCACTTAAAGCAGCCCATCTAAAAGGCCCTTTTCCTTCACAAAATAATGGACGTATATAAGCTGGCACAAATCCAGGAAAATCAAAGGCATTTTTTAAACCATGCTCTTGAGCTCTTGCTCTTATATTGTTACCATAATCAAATGTTATTGCACCTTTTTGTTGTAATTGCAACATTAGTTGTACATGTAAATACATACTTTCGTAGCTAAGTTTAATATACTCCTCTGCATTTTTTTCTCTTAATTCATTTGCTTGTTCGTTTGTTAAAGTATGTGGCACATAACCTATTAATGGATCATGGGCAGATGTTTGGTCTGTTAAAGTATCGGGTATAATATTTCTTTCATTTAATTTTTGTAACAAATGAACAGCATTACAAAGTACGCCAATACTTTTTGCTACACTTTGTTTTTTATATTCAAGTGCTGCATCTATTGCTTTATCTATATCTGTATATTTTTCGTCTAAATATTTCGTTTCAATTCTTTTATCTATTCTCCACTCTTCTACTTCGGCAACTAAAGCAACACCCTCATTCATTGTAATGGCTAAAGGCTGTGCACCTCCCATTCCTCCTAAACCTGCTGTAACATTTAAAGTTCCTTTAAGTGTTCCTCCAAACTGTTTATCAGCAGCTGCTGCATAAGTCTCATAAGTGCCTTGTACAATACCTTGGCTTCCTATATAAATCCAACTACCAGCAGTCATTTGCCCATACATCATTAATCCTTTTTGTTCTAATTCAGTAAAGTGCTTCCAATTTGCCCAATTGGGTACTAATTGAGAATTGCTGATTAAAACACGTGGTGCATCTGCATGTGTGGTAAGTACAGCTACAGGCTTACCACTTTGTATAAGTAATGTTTCGTTATTTTCTAAATTTTTTAATGCTTTTATAATTAAATCTAACGACTCAAAATTTCTGGCAGCTTTGCCCCTTCCTCCATAAACAATTAAATCATCTGGTCTTTCAGCAACCTCGGGGTTTAAATTATTTAACAACATTCTTAACGCTGCTTCCTGTATCCATCCTTTGCAGTTTAAGCTACTACCTGTTGGTGTTTTGTATTTATTTTCATCATAACGTTGATAAGTACTCATAAAAGTTAATTATTAATTTTTGTTAAGAGGTTAAAGAAGCCAACTTCAAAAATCATTTATTATTGTTTCAGAAAATGCTGGAATTGAATTAAGTGATTTTTTTGTTGTGGTTTCTAATGCAAATGTATTATTGCCATTGGTTATTACCAATATATTTACAGATAATGATTGGTTATAAGTAAGTATTTGCTGAATTGTTTTTTCGGTTAAGGCAACATTCATTTCTTTACATTCAACAATCATGTAAGGTGCAGAGTTTTTGAAAACTATAATATCGCATCGTTTTTTTATGCCATTTACCATCACTTCTTTTTCAACAGCAATACATGCTATAGGGTATTTTTTTTCTTGAACAAGGTATTGCAAAAAATTTTGTCTAACCCATTCTTCTGGTGTAAGCCTTACCCAAAGTTTTCTAAAAGCATCAAAAATAAACTCCTTCCCATTTTTTTGGTTGAATTTAAATTGATAGGTGGGGTAATTTATTTTTATCATCGTTTAAGGAAATTCTTGCCTATATTTACAAATGCTATTTGCCAAATATAAGTTGGCTGGTACATAATTTAAAAGAAGAAAATAAAACTTGAAGAATAAAAGTATGAAAACAAAAAAAGACATTATCAACAACTGGCTTCCTAGATACACTGGAGAAGATTTAGAAAATTTTGGAGAATATATTCTATTAACCAATTTTAGTAATTATGTAGAACTATTTGCTCAATGGAATAAAGTAAAAGTTATAGGTAAGGATAAACCTTTTCAATGTGCAACAGCTAATAATATAAGTATTATTAATTTTGGAATGGGTAGCCCTGGTGCTGCAACTATTATGGATTTACTTGCAGCAATAAACCCAAAAGCTGTGCTTTTTTTAGGAAAATGTGGCGGCTTGAAAAAAAGAAATAAAATTGGTGATTTAATACTACCAATTGCTGCTATTAGAGGAGAAGGTACATCCAACGATTATTTCCCTCCTGAAGTACCAGCACTTCCTGCTTTTGCATTACAGAAAGCTATTTCTACAACCATTCGTGATTTTAAAACTGATTATTGGACTGGTACTGTTTATACTACCAATAGAAGAGTTTGGGAACATGATGAAGCTTTTAAAGCATACTTAACTAAAATTAGAGTATATGCCATAGATATGGAAACTGCAACTGTTTTCACTGTTGGTTTTTATAATAAAATACCTACTGGAGCTCTTTTATTAGTTAGTGATAACCCAATGATACCAGAGGGGGTAAAAACGGCTGCAAGCGATAAAAAAGTTACTACTTTATTTGTAGAAAGGCATTTAAAAGTAGGTATTGAATCGCTAAACCAGTTGAAAAACAACGGACTAACTGTAAGACATCTTAAATTTTAAAGTAGGTTAGCATAATTATATTGTTTACCCTTACCTTTGCCGTCCAAAAAAAAATCATTATAATGAAAACAGTTACAATTGAAGGACAACTGAGGACCGAATTTGGCAAAAAAGCTACCCGCCAAATACGCTCTCAGGAGCAAGTGCCTGCTGTAATTTACGGGGGTGCACAAGAAGTAAACTTTGCTGCTTCTTTAAAATCTTTTAAACCATTGGTTTATACACCTGAATTTCAGTTAGCCGAAATTAAAGTTGGTGAAAAAACTTACAAATGTATTTTAAAAGATTTACAGTTTGATAAGGTTACCGATGAATTAATACATATTGATTTGTTAGAACTTGTAGATGACAAAAAAGTGATTGCCAATTTACCATTAAAATATACTGGTAATTCAATTGGTGTAAAAGATGGAGGTAAATTAGTATTAAAAATGAAATCGGTTAAGGTAAAAACTTACCCTAAATATTTGAAAGAAAATTTAGAAGTAGATATTACCAATCTTAACATTAATGGCAACTTACGTGTGGAAGATATTAAAGCAGATAATATTGAAATTATGAACTCTCCACGTATTCCTATTGCTTCTGTTGTAATGACTCGTCAGTTAAAACAAGAGGAAGCAACTAAAGATGAAAAGAAAAAATAATTATATTTTAAATAATTTTTCAAACCCTTGGATTATTTCAAGGGTTTTTTATTTTATTTACTCTGTTAGTTTAAAGTTATTCTTTATCATCATAAATAAAATACCCAAAAAGCGGTACAAGCAATTGTTTTAAATTATATAACTTTAAATATCAAAATAATATTGAAACAGTATATCAGAAAATAAATTAACTATACCTATTATATTTTAATACTATACACTCATCCTTCTTAATTCAAAATAACTAATATATGAAAAAGTTCCTCTCTCTTCTTTTCATGTTGTTTTTTTTCATGATAACAAGCAATGCACAAGAAAAAGATCAAACAGATATTAGAGAAATGTATGTACGCATTGCAGTTGTAAAAAAAATAAATAATGATAGTGTAATAGCTTTAATTGATGGTGGCAAAAGATATGGTATTAAAAATGGAAGTGTAGGAATAGTGAAAGGAGTGTACAAATCTGGGGACGATAGAAGCGATTTTGAAATTGGTTATGCTAGTGTATATAAAGTAACAGATACTACTGCTTTTGTAACTATTAAACCAGCTGATAAACTTGGCACTAAAAAGGGGTATGATATAAGAAAAGGCGATTATGTAATTTTAAAAGTTAATGTACCAAAACTAACCTACAGAAGCATTTTTTTTGAACTAGCTTTATTAGATATTCAGTTTAATAATTTATACAACAATAGTTTATACAGCATTGCTGATCTTTTCTATAGAGATAGTAAACAACTAGAAGATAGCTTATTAATAGCCGGTTCTAAAGATGTATTTGAAACCTATGATGCCTTAAAAAATGATACTAGTTTTAAGAGCCTAAATGAACCTTTAACAGAAGGTAGGTATAAAGGAAGAAGTATTTTTGGTGTAATGAAAGACTGTAATGCAAATGATGTATTTAGTTTTTTGCATTTTGTAAGTAATTACCCAGGAAAATATATTGGTCACACATGGAAACTAAATGAAACCTTTGCTACATGGGTTTTAAACAAAGCACCTTATAGCAAAAAAGAGATTTATGATAGTATAATGAGTTATAAAAACAAACCAGCACTTTTAAAAGTATTTATAACTAAAAACATTGCTCTTATAAAACAAAAAGGGTTTGTAACAGATTGGATAAGTGATGCTGCTACTGCTTTAAATTTAAAACAAACACAAAAAGCTTTGAATTTTTTTGAGGCTGCAAAATTAGTTTTACCTTATTTAAAAGATGAATCTATTACTGGGTTCTATTATTTTAATTATGCAGGCTATTTTGAGGATTTAGAAAAGTACAACCAAGTTATTAATTATTATGATACTGCCTACTCCTACTATACTAAATGCAACAACGATTACTTTAAAACAAGAATACTTTTATCCAAAGGGCTCACCTATAGCTCTATGAATAAACTGGATGATGCTATTGCAACGTTTGATAAAATGTATGCTGATTTAAGTAAGGCCGATAATCAATTAACCAATTCTCAAAAAAATATATTTTATGCTCAATACCATTATTATTCTGGTTTTGTACAAGCAAAAAAAGGCGAATTAAAAAAAGCTGTTTCTCATTACGAAGAAGCTATAAAATTATATAAATCCTTTAATACATATAGCTCATTAAACCTTGCAATTAATGTACAAGGCAGGTTGGCAAGGTTATATAAACAACAAGGTGAGTTGCAAAAATCTTTACAAATTTATACAGAGCAGTTAGAATTATATACCAACCTAAACGATAGAAAAAACATTGCTGATGTATTGGACAATATTGCTGATATTGAATTTAAATTGGCCAATTACCGAAAAGCAATTCAACAGTATTCAACAGCAAAAGATATTCATCTTTCTTTTGAAGATTATAATAGTGCCGGTTTCTCTCAATCTAATATTGGTCAGGCATTTTGGAATTTGGGTAAATACGATTCTGCAATAGCTGCTCATCAAATTGCTTTACAATATCGCTCCATTTCAAAAAGTTATTCTGGCTTAGGTTATACATGGAAAAAAATTGGAGCTCTATACAAAGAAACAGGAGAGAAAACAAAAGCATTATCCGCCTATGATAGCAGTGCACATTATTATTCATTAGGAAAAGATAGTAGCAATTTAAGGAGTTTATTACAAGATATTGGAGATGTATATTATAACGATAAACAATACCAAAAATCTTTTCAGTATTATTTTAAATGGCATCAATTAAATATTGCTACAAAAAACAAATCGGATATTGTAAACAGCTCTTATTGGTTAGCTTGGGCTGCCTATGATTTAAAATTAATTGACACCTCTAAGTACTATTTTAATTATTGCTTGAATACAGCAAAAGATATTGGTGATAAAGCCAACCAAATGTATGCCAACTTAGGGCTAGGCTCTGTTGCCTATAAAGAATATGCTTATGAAGAAGGAGAGAAATATTTTAATACCGCATTAGAAATTGCAATTGCAGAAAAAAATAAAAAACAAGAAGCAAATGGTTATAAAATTAAAGCCAATGCCTACGCAACTAAACTAGATTTTGCTAATGCTCTTATTTACTTTAATAAATCTATTGCATTGTACGATTCATTAGGAGAAAAAACTGCACTGCCTGCCTTATATAATAATGTAGCAAATGCTTATCAAATAAAAGGAGACTTTGAAGAGAGTAAAAAATGGTACCAAAAATCTATTGATAATGCAAGAAAGACAAACAACAAAAGCGAAATTGGCGACGCATTTTCTGGCTTAAGTTTTCTATATGTATTGCAAGGTAATTTAGACCTTGCACAAACTGCAGCAGATAGTAGCGAAGCGGTATTTAAAGAACTAAATAACAATTGGCAAATTGCTGGTAGTTATATAACAATGGGTATTGTAAATAATTATAAAAATAATTACAACGCATCGGTAAAATATTATTTAACTGCAGACAGCTTATTTACCTTAGAAAAGGATGATTGGAGCCGTAGTACATGTTTAAATAACATTGGTAATGTTTATTATTTTCAGGCAGATTATAACAATGCTTTAAAATATTTTTTAGAGTCGGAAAAATTATTATCAAAAATTAAAATAGTTACCGAAAGCCATATTCTTGCTAAAAATAATATTGGCGAAACCTATTATTATTTAAAAAATTATACTAAGGCAGAAAAATATTTATTAGAAGGTTATGCTTTAGCAAAAGAAAAAAATATTGGGCGTATGCTAAGTAGCGCCAATATTGAATTAGGTATGTTATACTTTGATACAAAAAAATATGCCGAAAGTGAAAAGTACTTAATGGATGGACAAACCATTGCTAAAAAAATGAATCTTCTCGAAAATATTGTTGCATCAAATATGTACTTAGGTAAATTATTTGCAGCTCAAAATAATGTAGCTAAAGCAACCCAACATTTTAGAGATGCCATTCAATTAACTAATAAAAACAAAAGCAGTAAATACGATTGGGAATTACGCTACGAATTTGGTTTAACTTTTTACAACCAACAAAAATACGATAGTGCTATTGTTTATTTTAAGCAAGCAGTTGAGTTAGTTGATGAATCTGCTAAAAACTTATTTGGCGGATCCGAAGCTAAAAAAATATATAGTGAAGACTACAGAAAAGTGGATTTATACAACAAACTTGTTGCTGCACTGGTTAAAACAGGAAAAAAAGAAGATGCCTTATTTTATGCAGATAAAAGCAATAACCAAGCAGTAAAAGAACAAATGGAAAAAGTAGGTATTGTTACTGATGATAAAGAAAAAGCAGAAGCTCTACAAAAAGGAAATGAGTTATTACAAAAGAAAAATGCTGTAGAAAAAGCTATAGCAAAAGAAAAAGCAAAGCCAGAAAAAGAACAAAACAAACAACTTATTGCATCGTTAGAAAGTGTAAAAAGTGTAGCCGAAAGTGATTACACCAATTTTATAGAAGACCTGCAAAGAAAATACCAAGATTTACAAGCTTACTTTTCTAATACCAATCCTAAAGATTTTAATAGATATATTGATGATATACCAGATAGTACCATTGTAGTTTTATACATCATAAACGGCAATCAATTATTTATTTTTACAGTTACCAATAAAGAAACAGGAATAAAAACAATTGATTTAAAACAAGACTTAAACAAACAGGCAACTAAGTTTTTAAGCATTTTAAGAAACCCAAACAATGCCACTGGTACTGGTGCTGTAACCTTAAGAAGTACACTAAAAAAAGTAGAAGATGTTAGAGGAGACTTTAAATCGGAAGCTACAGAACTTTACAACTTACTAATAACCCCTATTGCAGAACAGTTAAAAGACATGAAAAATATTTGCTTTATACCAAATGGTAAACTAAGCAATATCCCTTTTCAATGTTTAGGTTATAACGACGAAAAAAAGAAATTTCATTTTTTAGTAGAAGATTATGCCATTTTTTATACTAGTAAAATTGATGTTTTTAGAAATAGGTTTAAGAAAAGAAACCTTGAATCTTCATTAGCATTATTTGGCAACCCCGATAAAACTTTACCTGGTGCAACTACAGAAGCTAATGCAATTGCCAGATTGGTGCCTGGTGCAACAGTTTATATAGAAGAACAAGCAACAGAAGACAAAGCCAAAGATGCTTTAGCCAAATTTAGTTATGTGCATTTTGCTACACATGGTGTATTAGATTATGAAAAACCAGAAAACTCCTATTTACTATTTGCTCCTGGATTAGGAGATAATAATGAAGGAAAATTAACCATTGCAGAAATTAATGGTGTTAAAAAGCCAACAAGTTCATTAGTGGTATTATCTGCCTGCGAAACTGCAGTTAGTAAAGAAGAAGTTAAAGGCTTTTACATTTCGCCAGCTAATGCATTTTTAACCAATAGAGTAGATGCTGTTATTGGCTCTTTATGGAAAGTGCCTGATGAAACAACCAATTTATTACTTCAAGAATTTTATACTAATATTGAAAAAAAGGGTATGACAAAAGTAGAAGCATTACGCCATGCTCAGGCAGCAGTTAGCGAAAATCCTAAATATAGTCATCCGTTTTTTTGGAGTGCCTTTGTTTTATACGGCGAATGGAGATAAAATAAATTAGCTATAATAAAATTGCATAGCTTATTTTCATTCAAATTATTTTATGCAATCAAAACAGCAACTTGGTTTTTTTTCACTAACCATGATAGTGATAAGCTTTGTGATAGGTATGGGTATTTTTAAAACATCCTCTACCGTTGCAGCAAAAGCAGGTACCGAAACTATTTTTTATGCAGCATGGTTAATAGGGGGTTTTATTGCAATTTGTGGGGCTTTAACGTATGCAGAAATTGGCGTTAGGCTACCTGTTACAGGTGGGTATTATAAAATTTTTGCTTATGCTTATCATCCTTCTATTGGTTTTACAATTAACATTTTAGTGCTTATAAGCAATGCAGCATCTTTGGCTGTAGTGGCACTAATTGGTGCCGATTATGTAAGTGATTTATTGTTTGCAAAACCTTCTGGAACTTTATTTAATATTGGTATTGCAGCTTTAGCTATTTTTTTATTTTATGGTGTAAATTTATTGGGCTTACAAACAAGTAGTAAAACACAAAATGTGTTAACAATTTTAAAAGTTGCATTAGTTGTATTACTTATTTCATCTTTCTTTTCTAATACACAGGTAGAACCACATGGTTATACTAACGATACAATATATACATACAATGGCAACAATGGTGCACTATTGCTTATACTTAGCTTAGTGGCTGTTTCCTTTACTTATGGTGGCTACCAACAAACAATAAACTTTGGAGAGGAAGTGAAGAATACTCGTACCATGCAACGTAGCATTATTACAGGAATGTTTATTGTAGTGCTATTGTATTTTGCTATTAATTATGTTTATGTGCATGTAATTGGTTTCGATAAAATGAAAAATGCTACAGCTATTGGTGCATTATTAACTAAAGCATGGTTTGGAAATATTGGTGCTAAAATTTTTGATGCCTGTATGTTTTTAAGTGTATTGGCTTATGTAAATGTAGTTTTATTAAGTAACCCAAGGGTAATGTATGCAATGAGTAACGATGGTGTTTTGCCTAAAATATTTTCAAATAAAAATAATAAAACAGGTGTATTAATACCTGGCTTAACTGTATTTGCTTTAACTGCACTAATCATTACTTTTTTTGGAAAAGGTGTAGATGATGTATTAAGCTTTAGTATTTTTTTAGATTGTTTTGGTATGAGTTTATCTGCAGCTACTTTACTTATTTTAAGAAAAAGAAAACAAGGCGAAGAGAATGTAAAAGGATTTTTGAAAAACATCACTCCTGTTTTATGCATCCTTTTTGTAATTGCGTATAGCATAGTTGCAGTTGCAGTTGTAATTGATAAGCCAATGGCTGCTTTAACTGGTGTAATTTTATTAGCTGTATTTATCCTAGTTTATTTCTTGTTCTGCCATAAAAAACAAACAGTAAAACTTCCTTAACAGCATAAAAAACAAAACCCCGAAAATTCGGGGTTTTGAATATTAGTGAAAATATAATTATTGTTTTACAAATTGTACAGAGCTTCTTGTGCCGTTATTTTCATACACCATAATATAATTACCATTTAATAATTTACTTACATCTATTGTAGTTTGTGTTGCACCATTTTGTACGTACACTACATTAACTGTTTTGCCTCCTAAAGTAGTAATTTTAATAGTTGCTCTATCTGTAGCTTTATCATGAGATAAAGTTGTAGTATTTCTAACAGGGTTAGGATATAAATCTAACTTAACAGTTGTTTTACCATTTAAGCTTACTGTTTTGCTGTATTTAAATGTACCATCTTTATCTATCATTTTTAAACGATAATAAGAAATTCCATTTAACTCGTTAGTAAAGCTATAAGCGTTTTCTGTTTTGTTATTTGCTTTTACAAAGCCAACACTTGTAAAATCTTTACCATTATTGCTTTTTTCAATATCAAAACCATCTACATTTACCTCATTAGTGGTAAACCAATTAAGATTAGCTTTACCATTAACTGCCGATGCAGTAAAAGAATTTAAAGTAAGTGGTGCAAGTGCTATACCACCAATATAAAAATTATCAATTCTAGAAGTGCCTCCTGTTGCAATAGCAGCACCATTAATATTTGTGCTACCTGCAGCAACTGTTAATCTAATATAAATAGCAGGCTGGTTATTCAACGCTGTAATTGCAGCTAAACTTAAATTACGAGTAGAAACTGGTTTATAGGTACTTGCAGACCATGCATCATTTGCAATATCATAACCAGAACTTGGTACATCAGTAAACGTTACACCATCTGTACTGTATTGTACTAAAAAAGATTTAGGACCCGTGTTGCTCCCCATTTGGTCATAAACTATTGTAATAGAATTAAAACCTGTGGTAGATGCTTTGAATTGCCAATAATCGCCAGATGCCCAGCCACTACTACTTGCAGAATTAGCAGAACCATTACCCGCTGGAGTAACCCAAGTAGAAGTAGCAGCAGCATGGTTGGCAGAAAATTCTGAGCCTGTTACTAGAGCACCAGAATCTGCAACTACAGAACCAGCACCAACAGTAAAGGTATTACCTGTTGCAGAAGAAAAATCTAATACCTCAAAGTTCCATCTTGCAATTACCTCTTGTGCAAGCAGGCTTGTAGAAAAAAAGGTGAATAACAACGAAAGCGTAAATATTCTTTTCATAAAATTTATTTTAGTTGCCACAAAATAAGCAATAAAAATTAATTCAACATATATTTTTATTAAAAATTAATCTTAGGTTAATATTAAAATGGTACAATACTTATCTTCATTGCTTTAAAAGTACTTAATGAAGTTTGTTTTCCATATATTATTTATAGTTTTTGTATTTACTTCTCCTACAATTTTTGGCCAAAAAACAGCTACCATAACTGGTAAAATTATAGATGAAGAGCATAAACCTATTGTTGGTGCAAGTATTGCAATTCTTGGAAAAAATGTAGGAACTATTAGTAACGAAACTGGTTTTTTCAGCTTAAAAATTACTTCCAATAAAGTAATAAGTGTAGTGTTTTCTTTTACAGGTTATGTGCCAGTACAAAAAAACATGGTATTAAATACCGGCGAAACCGATTTTATTACTATTCAATTAAAAAAAGATACTGCAACACTTTTAGAGGTAGAAGTAAAAGATGATAGAAAAAAAAGAGAGCCAGGCAGCATACATATAGATCCATCTAAAGCTGGTGTTAACCCTTCGCCCATTCAAGGAATTGAACAATTAATTAAAATTTTTGTAGGTAGTAATAACGAATTAACTTCTCAATACTCTGTACGTGGTGGCAGTTACGATGAAAATTTAATTTATGTA
>JAIBAV010000019.1 GCA_019695015.1 Chitinophagaceae bacterium | reverse complement strand
TTAGTTTATAATAATTATCAATTTGATCTTTTATTACATAAAATCTATCTGTTTTAACACCTGCTGTAGGTCTTGATGTTGATGTACGCCATTTATCTGCTATTGCCCACCTATCATTACTATAAGTTAAACTTTGTGCATTAGCCAAAGTAATGGTGTTATAAGAAAATTGTGTGTTTAATACTTGAGCAGCTTGTACACCACCTAAATAATTAATTAAAACCATATCTGAAAAAATATAAGGAATTTCTACCGGGCCCATTGGAAATTTGTAAACTGCAGCAGTATATTGTATATCCCAATCATCTTTTTTAGGTTCAGATAAAACCAAACCATTATCAAAAGAAACAAATTTAAAATTGTAATTATTGTCTTTGGTTATCTCAATTGTTTTAAAAGTTGTTTCTGTAATTCTTGCATATTGTAAGGTGTAGCTAATATTGCTATTTTTTAATACTCTTATTTTATACCATGGTTTTGCTGCAATACCTGCACCTGTTCCCCTTTGTACAATAAATACTTTATTATCGGCAGCAGTTGTATTTACCGGAATTTTTGTATATTCTAAATTTCCTGAAAAACTATCTAGTAGTTCAAAATCGGTTGAAGAATAAGATAAGGATAAAGCCATACCAATAGTATCGGCAGCAGTTACATTTGTTAAATCGTTTTTATTAATTTGTTTTGTAAGAGCTACTGTTTTATAGTTTAATCCAACTTTAAAATCACTGCCACAGTAAAAGGCTACATCCCAACTTGCTCTGCCAGATGTACTAATAATATCTGTACTAAAATCTATGAAAGCAGAGTTGGCTGCATAAGCTCCACTTTCACTTCCTGCTAAAATATTTAATGTAGTATCTCCTCCTGTAGAAGGTGGAATTAAAGGAGGCATTTGATCTCTTTCGCAAGCAGTAAATAAAATAGATAAAATCAATAAGGATGGGGTTAATATTTTAAAATGATTCTTCATGTTTTTATATTTCTATGTATTTAATAATTTATTTTTTACTCCACTGAAAATTTATTGTTATAAAATAAGAACGACCATAGGCATAGTTAATAACAGAACCTGCACCATGCTGATTGCCTGCTATGGTTGATGTACTTCCTAACCTTCCAACATCAAATAAATTTTTAATGCCAGCTTGTAAGGTAATAAGTTTAAATAATTGCTTTGTAGCTGTTAAATCGGCCCAATGAAATGCATTTCTTTTTGATAAAACAATATCATTGTTAGTGCCTAATGAGAAAGTAGGAATTTGACCCGTAAATTTATAATACATGCCAATACTACCTTTAAGTTTCTTTAAATGGTAAGTAATGTTAGTAGAAATCTCAGGCGACCATGCAAACTTAGCTGTATTGCCTTGTAGGGTATTGTTTTCTTGAAACCTATTATAGTATCCAATATATGAAAGCCCAATACCTGCAACTAAATTTTTATAGCTTAAATTATTTTCAAAAGTTATTCCTTTTGTTTTAAAATTATCTCTATTAAAGTAAGAGAAAGTTGCAACACCATTGTTATCTATGTAATCATATAAATCAATAAAATCTTTATAGCTGTTATAAAAACCTGTTATGGTTGATGCGTAAGAAAAATGATTTTTGGTAATTGCATTACACGTAATGGTTGTCATAAAGCTGTTAGATGTTTCGGCTTTTAAGTTGGTATTTCCTTTTATATTATGGTTAGCATCGTAAAAATTAAAATATAATTCTCTTAAAATTGGGGCCCTAAAACCTCTTGCATAAGACAAGCGTAAGTCTAACAATTTATTTAGTGTAAATTTTGTATTGATAGAAGGAATAATGGGTGGTGCATCGTAAACAGAATTTTTACTTAATCGTAACCCAGGGCGTATATTAATTTTTGATGTAGGTTTTATTTCTGAGGATATAAAAAATGAAAAATCAGAAATAGAAGGAGAGCCAGAAACCCTTTCTCCACTTGTTTTATCTTGTTTAAACTCTAACCCTGGTTGTAATGAAACTTTTGAAGAAACTATCCAAGATAATGCAGTACGGACAAATAAAGATTGAAAGGGGGTAACATCCCAATAGCCACTTTCAATATCTTGTTTTGTTTTATTAGGAGAGTTAATTCCTGTTCTGTAATCAAGCGTATAAGATTCTGTTGTTCTATTATAATCTTGAAAAGAAACAGCAGAATTTAATTTTAATTCTTTGTTTATATTCCAAATAGATTGTAATTGATGGGTATATCTTTTAGTAAAGTAGTATTGTCTAAAACTTTTATAAGTTGTAAGGCTCATTGGGCTTGCAGAAAGCAATTCTTCATGTAAAAAATCTACTCTATACCAAATATCAAAAATGCTATTTTTATAACCTACTGTACCACCTGTCATCCATTGTTTTTTAGGTCTAAAAACTTTTGCAGGATAAGCAGCCGTATCAGCAAACCCACCAAAATCATTTCTGGTTAAATAAGCCGAAGCTCTGTATTTATTATTGTTCCAGTTAACTGATAAATTTTGGTTGTGAATACCATTTTTGGTAAAAGGTACATAGGTGTTACCAATGCCTTCTTCCTGAATTTTCAAACCAACCGACAAATGGTTTCCGTTTTTAGAACCTTTTTTTGTAATAATGTTTATAACACCTGCAAGTGCATCGGTACCATAAATTACACTCATTGGTCCTTCTACAATTTCTATTTTTTCTATTGAGTTTATATCAATTTGATTAATACTTTGTTTGGTTGCATCTCTATCTGCCATTGGAACACCATCAATTAAAATTTTTACACGTGTGCCACCTAAGCCTAAAATTTTTGTATCTGTTTCTCCTAAAGAATTATCGGTAGAAAATCTTATTCCTAATTCACTGTTTAATACACCAACAATATCTGTAGCAGCTCTCATTTTAATTCTTTCTGCAGTAATTGTTTTAACTTTATAAACAGAACTTCTTAATGGTTGAGGAGAGTATTGACCTGTAACTACCACTTCGCTGCCTACTCCTTTAATAGTATCTTGCTGTGCAAAAATTTTAAAGTTGGCAAAATTAAATAAGAGCAGTAGTAAAAAGAGGGGTTTAAATTTTAACATATAGTAAGTTTAAAGCAGTTTTTTAAATATCTGCAAATTTTCAATGATATAGATTTAAAATCTGCCATAGAATTGTCAAATGTTAATCAGTTAATATTCTTTTTTTAAAAATAAAAACCAGTATGTTGTTATATTAATAATGTATTTTTTTAACTTTGAGTAAAACAAAAAGTATGTTATCTAAAACAATGCAAGAAGCACTAAATAGGCAAGTGCTAATGGAAGCTCAATCTTCTCAAGCTTATTTAGCAATGGCTAGTTGGGCAGAAATTCAGCCTGGATTAAAAGGGGTAACTGAATTTTTCTTTAAACATAGTGATGAGGAAAGAATGCACATGCTAAAATTAGTACACTATATTAATGAAAGAGGTGGCTTTGCAGTAATACCTTCTTTAGAACAACCTGTGCTAACTTTTGTGTCATTGAAAAAAGCATTTGAAGAGTTATTGAAGCATGAGTTGGCTGTAAGCAATAGCATAAATGAGTTAGTAGATATTTCTTTAAAAGAAAAAGATTATGCAACACATAATTTTTTGCAGTGGTATGTAACCGAACAAATGGAAGAAGAAAGACTTGCCAGAGAATGTAACGATAAATTAGAAATGATTGGTGATGATAAAAGTGGTTTATATTTATTTGATAGAGATATAATGAGTATGGAAAACGGAGGTTAGAAACAATTTCTGAATGTAAGTATTCACTTGCTTAACTTATAGAATAGTTTATTTTTTACTAGCCGTTATTAGTATAACGGCTTTTTTAAATTAATAATTTTTCAATTTCCTTAAATCCAATTTCTGCTGGTAATTGCTCCCATAAAATTTTATACATTATTGTAGCAATTGGAATATTTGCGTTAACGGTTTGGTTGGTTTTGAAAATACACTTACTTGCATTATATCCCTCAGCAATCATATTAAGCTCTAATTGTGCTGCTTTTACACTATATCCTTTTCCAATCATGTTTCCAAAAGTTCTGTTTCTGCTATATAAAGAATAACAGGTTACCAATAAATCTCCCAAATAAACAGATGCTGCATAATTAATTTTTCTTTGTTCTTCTTCAGTTTCTTTATTCCAAACCAGTTGTTTTAAAAAAGCAACCATTTCATCTGCAGCATTTGCAATATAAACACTTAAAAAATTATCTCCATATTCTAAACCATGTGCAATACCTGCACCTAAAGCATAAATGTTTTTTAATATTGCAGCATATTGAACGCCTGAAATATCGTGATTTACTCTTGTGTTTAAGTATTCAGTATTAAAATGTTTTGCTATACTAAGTGCAAGGCTTTCATTAATATTTGAAATTGTTAAATAGCTTAGTTTCTCCGAAGCTACTTCTTCTGCATGGCAGGGGCCAAGTATGGTACAATAATTTTCTATAGGTACATTAAAATGTTTTTTTAAATATTCATTTAATAAATCATTTTCTGAAGGTAGAATACCTTTTATGGCAGAAATAATTATTTTCCCCTCAAAAGCATTACTTGGTAATTGTTTCAACACATCTTCTGTAAAAGCAGAAGGGGTAGCAATAACCAAAACATTACTTTTTTCAACAACTTCAGTAATTTCATTACTCATATAAAGTTGCTGGGTATTAAAATAAGCACTACTAACATAACGTGGATTATGTTTTCTTGTATGTAAATAGGAAATGGTATCTGTGTTTCTAATCCACCAATTAATGTGATTACCATTATCGGTTAAAATTTTTGCAAGTGCAGTAGCCCAACTTCCGCTACCAATAACTCCAAATTTCATAGTACAATTGTATTAGTGCCTAACAAAGATAATGTTTTGAA
The DNA here is from genome assembly GCA_019695015.1 of Chitinophagaceae bacterium. GTDB lineage: Bacteria > Bacteroidota > Bacteroidia > Chitinophagales > Chitinophagaceae > UBA1930. The sequence goes on along the minus strand of JAIBAV010000019.1, from coordinate 16,576 downwards.
GTTTGTAAGTTTTTTATAATGTAGCTTAAACAAATTCAACTGTTTTGCCTACAATAGCCTCTAGTTCTTTAATAATTAAATCTGTATATTCTTTCTTCATGTTTGTAACCGGAATAGTTATAAACTCTATCTTTTTATTGGCTGAGGTATGCAAGTAAAAAAAAGTTCCTCCGTATTTGCCATACCTTATTTTACAGGTTAATTTATGAATGCTATTAAAATTAATATTTGATTCTTCTTTGCCTCTGAAAGAATTTTTATACACTTGTATGTATGGAGGTTTAATGATGGTTTGAACAGAATATTTAGTAAAGAACATATAAACAGAAAGTGCTGGAATACCAATTAATAATACATAAGAATATGCTTTTGGCATTTCCTTAAAATTTAATATAACAGCATAAACAGTTATAACAGATAATACAAAAGGAAAAATTCTAAGTGTTATATAATTAATATTTTTTCTCCAATTAGCTAGTTCAATATTAATATTACTACCCATTACAAATGAATTTATTTTATACGGAGAAAAAATGTTCATTATACAAATAATTATAAATGAGCAGCAATTTGAGCACCAAGTACAGCATTATTTTTTATTAAAGAAATATTTGCCTCTAAACTATTGCCATTAGTATGTTGAGCAATATGTTGTAATAAAAAAGGGGTAGTTTCTTTTCCTTTTATTCCTTGTTTTTCAGCATGTTCCAAAGCATTAGTAATGTGGCTTTCTATAACTGCAAAAGGCACTTCATCTTTTTTATTAATTGGGTTGGCAATAAGTACTGAACCATTTAAACCCAATGCCCATTTGGTTTGTAGCATTTCTGCAATTTCTTTAGATGAGTTTAATTGCAATGGAGTGTTATAATTACTTTCGGTTGAATAAAAACTTGGAAAAGATTTTTGGCCATAAGTTACTACAGGAATTCCTTTGGTTTCTAAGTATTCTAAAGTTAAGCCAATATCTAAAATAGATTTTACACCAGCACATACAACAGCAACATTTGTTTCTGCCATTTCTGAAAGATCTGCACTGATATCCATAGTTTTTTCAGCACCTCTATGCACACCTCCAATACCTCCTGTTACAAAAATTTTAATACCTGCCATTGCTGCAATACGCATTGTAGCAGCTACAGTAGTTGCCCCAAATAATTTTTTAGAAATTACATAAGGCATATCTCTTAAACTCACTTTCCATACTTCTTTTTCTTTCCCAAAAATTTCTATTTCTTCAGCGGTTAAGCCTACACAGCATTTTCCATTAATAATTGCAATTGTAGCGGGTGTGGCACCATTATTTTTTATTGTTTGTTCAACAGCTAATGCTGTTTCTACATTTTTTGGGTAGGGCATACCATGAGCAATAATGGTACTTTCTAAAGCAACAACAGGTTTTTTTTGTTGTAAAGCATTCGCAACTTCATCAGATAATTTTAGAAATGTATTCATTAAATAGAAGTAATAGAATAATAGAAATATGTTAAGACTTTGATTCTAAAGCTAAAATTTGCGATAATTGATTTTCTAATTCTTTTATTCTTTTTTCTAGTTCAGGTAATTTTCTTACAACTGCCTGGCTTCTTAATGCAGCAGTATAATCATAAGCTGGTGAGCCTGTAACAGCTTGGTTGGGTTCAGTAATACTTTTGCTTACACCACTTTGTCCATTTATTTTGCTACCATCTGCTACAGTAATATGGCCAACAATTCCTGCTTGTCCACCAATCATTACATTTTTACCAATTTTTGTACTTCCACTAACCCCTGCTTGTGCTGCAATTACTGTATTGTTACCAACCTCTACATTGTGGGCAATTTGTATTAAGTTATCTAACTTAACACCTGTTCTTATTATTGTGCTACCAATTGTTGCACGGTCAATTGTTGTGTTTGCTCCAATTTCAACAAAATCTTCAATAATTACGTTTCCTATTTGAGGTATTTTTTGATAACTACCATTGGCTTGTGGGGCAAAACCAAAACCATCTCCACCAATTACTGTTCCTGCATGAATAATTACATTTTTTCCAATTTTACAACCTTCGTATATTTTTACTCCTGCATGTAAAATGGTGTTATCGTCTATTTCAACATTATTACCAAGAGATACGCCAGCAAATAGTTTTACATTTTTTCCAATCTTCACATTTTCTCCTATATAAGTAAAAGCTGCTATAAAAACTTTTTCATCAATTTTTGCCGATGGCGAAATATAAACAGGTTGTTGAATGCCTTCTAATTGTTGTGCTTGTATTGCTTGGTATTTGTTTAATAAAATTGCAAAAGCAGAGTAAGCATCTGCTACTCTAAGCAAGGTTGCTTTAATAGGTAGTTTTAGAACAAAGTTTTCGTTTAGTAAAACAACTGAGGCGGTGGTAGTATATAAAAAATCTTCGTATTTAGGGTTGGCAAAAAATGTCAACTGCCCTTCTTTAGCTTCTTCTATTTTTCCAAAAGATGAAACAATAATATTTGGGTCTCCTTCTATTTTTGCATTAACTAATAATGCTATTTGTTGTGCTGTAAACATTTTATAATTATGCTGTATAGTAAATATACTTTTTAGGGTTCAAGTAAACAAATGTAAAATTTTTTTATTGGTGCCGATATAGTTTGATGTATTAATGGGTTATCTATTGCTGAAATGTCTTTAACTGTTCCATCTTTATATAATATATTTATTCTTTCATCTTCTGTTTTATACATTGTATTATTGGCAGTACCAGTATGTACAAAATAAGGAATTAGACTACTATCTACCTTAAATTGCTGCATTGCTTTTACTTGTAATTCGTTTATTTCTTCAGAATTAAAAGGTTTACTTTGAAGTTTTATTTTATATAAGTTTCTGGCTAATAGTTTTTTACAAAGGGTGCTCAAAACAAAATCCTTGTGTTTACTCCATTTTTTTATGGCAAAACTTAAATCACTATCGTCTAATTCGCTAAATTTTTCTACTACTTGTAAATTTAAACCATTAGTGTATTCAAATAAAAAATAATCTAAAGCACCATCTGTTTGTAGCCCTGTTTTATCTTTTACGCTTAATTCGTTAACTCTTTTTAAAATATTTACCAACATAACTTCGGCAGCCACTACAGTTTTATGTAAATAAACTTGCCAATACATTTGCCTTCTGGCTACTAAAAATTTTTCAATACTATAAATACCCTTTTCTTCTACCATTAGCTCACCATTATGTACAATAAGCATTTTAATAATTCTATCGTAACCAATTACCCCTTCACTTACACCTGTAAAAAAACTGTCTCTGGTTAAATAATCCATTCTATCTACATCTAATTGCCCGCTAACTAATTGGTGTAAAAATTTTTTAGGATAGTTATTAGTAAAAATGGCTATTGTAGTATCTAATTGCCCGTTTAATTCACTATTAATAACTTTCATCATTTTAAGGCTCAACTCTTCGTGATGTATGTTATTTAAAATTTGTTTTTCTAATGCATGAGAAAAAGCTCCATGGCCAATATCATGCAATAATATAGCTGCCTTTACTGCAATTTCTTCCTCTTCTGTAATTTCTGTTCCCTTTGCCTTTAATTCTGTTATTGCTAAACACATTAAATGGTATGCCCCTAAACTGTGATGAAGCCTTGTATGAACTGCACCAGGATATACTAAATAAGCCAATGCCATTTGATGTATTCTTCTTAGCCTTTGATAATATGGGTGAGCAATTATTTTAAATAATATAGGATGATCTATTGTGATAAAACCATAAACAGGGTCGTTAATAATTTTTCTTTTTATATTCATAAGTTGTTAAAAAAATAAAATGAAGATACTATCAAATTTTATTTATTAGTTTATAGTTTATATTAGGGTAGTAATAATTTCAATGCCCACTATAAGTATTTATTTACTTTGAGATGCCCAAAATACAAATATTTGCCTGTTTTTTACTTCTTTAACAAAACCTTTTGAATAAGTGGTATGACTTTTACAATTCATTTATATCTTTAATACAAATCATTAACATTATGGAAGGAAGAAAATACAGAATTCTGCTTTGCGAAGATGACACAAATCTTGGCATGGTTTTAAAAAATTATTTAGAGTTGAACGATTATGATGTAGTACTAGAAAGAGATGGAAGGCTTGGTTTAGCTGCATTTCAGCGAGAAAAATTTGATATATGTTTATTGGATGTTATGATGCCCAATATGGATGGATTTACTGCTGCTGAAGAAATTAGAGATATAGATCCGGATATTCCTTTATTTTTTTTAAGTGCCAAAACTATGAAAGAAGATATAATACAAGGCTATAAATTAGGAGCCGATGATTATATTACCAAACCATTTGACAGTGAAGTTTTATTACATAAAATAAAAGCAATTTTAAAAAGAAACGAAGAGGAAACAAAGGTAAACGAAAATATAGAGTTTGATTTAGGTACCTATCATTTTAATCCTAAATTAAGAGAATTGATTAGAGAAGGGAGCACTCAAACTTTATCGCCAAAAGAAAATGATTTATTAAAAATGCTTGCCGAGCATAAAAATGATTTATTACCAAGAGAAAGAGCATTGAAGAAAATTTGGGGTAGTGATACTTATTTTAATGGTAGAAGTATGGATGTATATATTGCTAAACTTCGTAAGTATTTAAAAGAAGATGAAAAAATTGAAATAGTTAATATTCATGGCAATGGATTTAGATTAGTGGCTCCATAACTATAATTTGTACACTAAAAAAGCCTTGTAATTTTTTTTACAAGGCTTTTTATTTTGAAAATAATTTTAGTTAATTAATAGTTTACATAAACTTGGCTAAAATATATTGAAAAATTTTATTCTCTAGCGTTTCATTCCTTTCATCATATTTGATAAACCACCCATTGGCATTTTATTCATCATACTCATCATTTTTTTCATTTGTTCAAACTGCTTTATAAAAGCATTAATTTCGGCAATATCTTTTCCGCAACCTTTTGCAATTCTGCTTTTTCGGGTTGGGTTAATTAAATCAGGGTTAGCCCTTTCTTCAAGTGTCATACTTTGAATAATGGCTTCAATACCTTTAAAACTGCTGTTGTCAACCTCAACATCTTTTATTGCTTTACCAACACCAGGTATCATACCCATTAAGTCTTTTACATTACCCATTTTTTTTATTTGCTGTAGCTGCTCTAAAAAATCTTGAAAATCGAATTGATTTTTTCTTATTTTTTTCTCTAATTTTTTAGCTTGCTCTTCATCAAATTGTTGTTGTGCTTTTTCTACTAAGGTGGTAATATCTCCCATTCCTAAAATACGCTGAGCCATTCTATCTGGATAGAAAACATCTAAAGTATCCATCTTTTCTCCACTGCTCATAAACTTTATGGGTTTATTTACTGTGTATTTTATAGAAAGAGCAGCACCACCTCTGGTATCACCATCTAATTTAGTTAAAACCACACCACTAAAATCTAGTTTATCATTAAAAGCTTTTGCAGTGTTTACAGCATCTTGCCCTGTCATGCTATCTACAACAAATAAAATTTCTGAAGGGTTTACAGCTGCTTTAATATTGGCAACTTCGGTCATCATTATTTCATCTATTGCAAGCCTACCTGCAGTATCTATTATAACAACATTTTTATTTTTTGCCTTTGCTTCTTTAATTGCATTTTGTGCAATTAAAACTGCATCTTTTGTTTCGGGTTCTTTATAAATATCTACACCAATTTGTTGTGCTAGTACAGTTAACTGGTCTATAGCAGCAGGTCTATAAATATCTGCAGCAACCACCATTGGCGACTTTCCTTTTTTATCTTTTAAATAAGTAGCCAGTTTTCCTGTAAAAGTTGTTTTACCACTACCTTGTAAGCCAGCTATTAAAATAATAGCAGGGTTACCACTAATATTAAACTCTGCAGGTTCGCCACCCATTAATGCAGTTAATTCATCTTGAACAATTTTTACCATTTGTTGCCCAGGACTAACAGCATGGAGCACTTTACTACCAATAGCTTCTACCTTTACTTTATCTGTAAATTCTTTGGCAATTTTAAAATTCACATCTGCATCTAATAAGGCACGCCTAATATCTTTAATAGTATTGGCTATATTTAAATCATTTATTCTAGACTGGCCTTTAAGATTTTTAAATGCTATTTCTAATTTTTCAGATAAATTATTAAACATTATATTTTATTTTTATTACTCTTTGATGTAAAATAAGGCTGCAAATATAATAGCACTAAAGTTGTTGCCCTAAATACCTTTTTATCTTTTAATAAATTGTACTAATTAGCTTTCATCTTAATTATCAATTATTTACTTAACCTAAATTGTATGAATTATTTTTTTATATAGAATTCTGAATAAAGAATTAAAATAAAATTATAAAAACATTTGTTTAAACTGTATTAATTGCTATTATTGCAGCACTTGATAAAGGTTTAAAGACTTACTAATGAGTAAAAAACAACTATTTACACTTGAGTTTAAAGTTAGATGTTCACCATCAATTTTATTTGAATTCTTAAGCACTCCAACCGGTTTGCAAGAATGGTTTGCAGATAAAGTAGATGAGTGGGAAGGGGAATTGAGTTTTAGTTGGAGTGGTGGCACACCAGATAAGGCAGTTGTAATAGATGCAGAGCAAGATAAATTTATTAGATACCGATGGTTACATGCACCAAAAGAAGAATATTTTGAATTTAAAATTGCCAAAACAGAAATTTCAAACCAAACTATTTTAGTAATTTCAGATTTTGCCGAAAAGTCCGAAATAAAAGATCAAACGCAGCTATGGGATTATCAGGTAAAAGAATTATTACATAGATTAGGAAGTTAAAAACTATCTCTTCTACAAATTAATCACTAAAAAGATTCTCTCACACTTCACAAATTTTTTCTAGCTTTTTTACACTTTTGTACATTATTGTTATAGAGTTTCTGCTACATAAATAAGTACATTTGCTACATTGAATAAAAATTAGAAAAGCAATAGTGTTTAAAAAATTAGATACATTAATACTCCGATCTTTTGTAGCCCCTTTCTTTGCTACTTTTTTTATTTCGTTGTTTGTATTAGTAATGCAATTCTTTTGGCTTTATATTGATGATTTAGTAGGCAAAGGATTAGAAGTTACAACCATTTTTAAATTAATTGCTTATGTTACTGCAACTTTAGTTCCATTGGCTTTACCATTGGCTATGTTACTTTCATCCATAATGACATTTGGCAACTTAGGCGAAACCTTTGAATTAGTTGCAATAAAATCATCGGGTATTTCTTTATTAAGATTTATGAGGCCCTTACTAATTGTGGCTATAGCAATTAGTGGCTTGGCATTTGTTTTTGCAAATAATGTAATACCTGTTGCTCAATTAAAATTAGCAGCTTTAAAATATGATATCATAATTGCAAAGCCTGCTTTTGATATAAAAGAAGGTGTATTTTATAACCAAATAAAAGATTTTGCAATAAAAATTGGTAAGAAAGAAAAAGATGATAGTACTATAAAAAATATTGTAATTTTTGAAAAGAGGTATGGCATACAAGATAATATTATTGTTGCAGATAGTGGTATAATGAAGGTTTCTAACAACAAAAAATTTTTAGAATTTGTTTTAAAAGATGGTTGGCGATATGAAGAAAAAGCACAAGCAAATAGTGCTACAAATACCGATTATATCAGACTTGGATTTAAAGAATATAAAAAGATATTCGATTTAAGATCGTTGCAAATGAACCAATCTGCCGACTCTAGTTTTAGGTATGATCCTAAAATGCTAAGCATTAGGCAACTTAATTATTCAATAGATTCTTTTAAAACAATTCAACAAAAATTTATTAAAAGAAATAATACAGAAGTAGCAGAAACCCTACCATTTGTGCAATATGTAAATGCTACTTTCAAACAGGCTAAACCATTAAAGCATGTAAACAATATTACTGCTATAATACCAGATAGTATAAGAACTATTATTTTTGATAATGCTAATAGTAAATTAAATATAGCTCGCAACACAACTGCTATAGCAGCTAACGATTTTGAATTTAAAAATGAATCCAAAATTAATCATCAAATAGAATGGCATAGAAAGTTTACTTTAAGTTTTGCTTGTATTGTTTTATTTTTAATTGGTGCACCTTTGGGCTCCATAATAAGAAAAGGTGGCTTAGGCTTACCATTAGTATTTTCTATTATTTTCTTTATCATTTTTCACATGATAAACACTTTTGGCGAAAAATTTGTGGAAGAGTCTGTAGCATCTCCTTTTGTTGGTATGTGGTTAAGTTCAATGATACTGTTGCCCATTGGCTTTTTTCTTACCTTTAAAGCAATGAGAGACTCTCAATTGTTTAACCAGGAGTTTTATTATAGAACATTTAAGGGAGTACGTGAATTTATTAAAAAATTTAAAAAAATAAAAGTTTAGTGTATGAAAAATAACAAAATAAATAGAAGAAATTTTATTACAAATACAGCAAAAGTTGGTATTGGTTTAACCATTCTTCCAACAATATTACAAGCCAAAGAAGATGGTGTAGTAGTAAATTTTAAACAACAACCCTTGCAGTATAGTTATAAAGATTTGGAACCATATATTGATGCTGCTACAATGGAAATTCATTATACAAAACACGCTGCAGGTTATACCAAAAACCTGAATGAGGCTTTGAAAGATGAATACAAGAAATCTAATGCAATTACTATAGAAGATATTTTAGCTAAAATTTCTTCTTACTCCTCTAAAATGAGAAACAATGCTGGTGGGCATTATAATCATGAATTATTTTGGCAAACGCTTACACCTAAATCATCAGGCAAGCCAACACAAAAAGTACTAGAAGTAATTAACAATTCTTTTGGCAGTTTTGAGGAGTTTAAAAAACTTTTTTCACAAGCAGCGGCTACACGTTTTGGTAGCGGTTGGGCATGGTTAATTGAAAACGACGGCCATTTAAAAATTAGCTCTACACCCAATCAAGATAACCCATTAATGGATGTTGCAGAAGTGAAAGGATACCCTATTTTAGGTTTAGATGTTTGGGAGCATGCCTATTATTTAAAATACCAAAACAAACGTACTGAGTATATTAATAATTGGTGGAATATTATTAATTGGGAGGCTGTAGAAAAAAGGCTTTTAAATAAAAAATAGTTTTAGCTATTATATAAATTGTTAAACCAATTAATTACAAATAATTGCAACAGGCAAAACAAAATTTTCGTGTACAATTATTTATTACCATTTTAAGTATAATACTTTTTTCGGTTAAAATGGCTGCTTATTACTTTACCTATTCATTGGTAGTATTAAGCGATGCCTTAGAAAGTATTGTTAATATGGTTGCAGGTTGTATAGGTTTATTTGCTTTATATGTTGCAGCAAAGCCTAAAGATGTTAATCACCCTTATGGGCATGGTAAAGCAGAGTTTGTTTCTGCCGCTATAGAAGGTACTTTAATTATAGCCTCTGGGTTATTAATTATATATCAAACCATTGTTTCTTTATTTTATCCAATACAGTTAAACAGTTTAGATAAAGGCTTATGGCTTATAGCAGCCACAGCAATTATTAATTTTATTGCAGGAACTATTTGTTTGCAAATAGGTAAAAAAAATAATTCAATTGCATTAAAAGCTACAGGTAAACATTTATATACCGATACCTTATCAACCATTGTTGTTATTGCAGGCTTATTAATTATGCTTTACTCTAAAATGTATTGGTTAGATAAGGTATTAGCATTTGCTATAAGTTTTATCATATTGTACAATGGCTATAAAATTATACGAACATCCATGGCTGGTATTATGGATGAGGCAGATATGGAACTTTTAAAGCAAATTATTAAAGTATTAAATGAAAACAGAAGAGAAAACTGGATAGATCTTCACAACTTTAGAGTAATAAAATATGGAAGATTACTACATATAGATTGCCATTTAACTATTCCATGGTATCTTAATATTCATCAGGCACACGAAGAAGTTGATTTATTAACTAACCTAATTAAAGAAAAATTTGGAGGCGGAATTGAACTTTTTGTTCATACAGATGGTTGCTTAAACTTTAGTTGTAGTATTTGTTTAAAACAAAACTGTATTGAAAGAAAACGTCCATTCTTACATAAAATAGAATGGACGTTAGAAAATGTTTTATCTAATCAAAAACACAATAGTGTTATTTAATTTCATACGTTTTTAATTCGTATTTATCATTTATACTTACACCAATAGTTGAATTATTAATATTAGCAGTGTTTTCTATAATACCTATGTTTTTAGAAAAATAATATTCAATGGTTCCTAAACTTAAAGGAAAACCTGCAGCACTTGCAGACAGTGCAGCTTCTACTTTAATCACATTATTATAAGTTACACCTTCTACAACTCTTGTTGTACCTTTCTCTTTTAATGTATAGGTAATGTTTACAGTTGCAGAACTAACAGGTACACCAGGTATGCTTAAACCAGTAAGTGTTTGGGTGGTGGTCCAGGTATCGTTAACATTTTTATCATCTTTTAAAATAATTAAATGAACATTTTGACCAGAAACTTTAATTAAACTATGATAGTCAGAGCCTACTTTAGCATAGTATTGTTCGTTGCCATTAGAGCCAGTAATAATTTTATAAGTTATCCCATCTACTACTAAAGTATTTGTACTTACAGTATAAGTAACATCAGAAGATGCTCCTCCAGTAGTAACTTTATACTTCCAATTTGTACCTACATTATTAGGTAAATAAGTATCGGTAGATGTACTACCACTGCTGCTTTTTTTACAACTGTTTAAACTTAAAATTGCTATAAAAGCAATAAATGCAATGAGTGTTTTTTTCATTTGTTATTAATTAGGGTTGCAAATTATTTATATTTTTTTATAAATAGAAATATTTAGAAACAAGTATACGAAAAGTTTCATACTTTATGTTAACTTTTCTTTTGCTAAAAATTTATGTATTTATTTAAAAAATACCATCTATTGGGTATTATTTAATAAAATAAAACCATTATGAAATTATTAGCAGCATCTTTTTTAGTACTTATCAGTTTTAATAGTATTGCCCAACAAAAAAATTCCATTTTAATTACCTCTCAACTATCCAGTGCAAATGTATTTTATGGTTATGGGGCAGAATTAACACATAAAGCAAAAGCTAATATTAAAAAGGGACAACAAGAAATTGTAATTAAAAACATCAGCACTACTGCAGATGAAAATACTCTTCAAATTGCCACTCCAGAAAATGTAGTATTACTAAGTTATAAACTTGAAATTAAACAAGAAGGAATCAAGCCTACCAATCCTTTAATTAAAAAAATGGAGGATAGCCTTAAAATTCTACAAAAGCAAATAAATGCAAATAATCAAGACTGGCAAATACAAGATGAGCAGCTTACTAAAACAAGTAAAATTTTAGAAACTTATACAAGTTCAACAGGTAAAAACATAAACACACTAGAAGTGCTAAAATTAATTGATTATTATAACGGAAAAGTGCAATTTTTTAGAAACAGAATGTATGCAATTAAAATAAAAGTAAACGACCTTCAAGAGCAAGTTTTTGATATAACCAATAGGCTGGTAGAACTTAGAAAAAAAGAGTATGCAGAGGCAAAAAAACCAATTGCAAACTTTGTGCTTCAAGTTATATCTAAAGAAGCAATGGAAGCTGATTTTGCTATTTCTTATTACACTCAAAATGCAGGCTGGGTACCAACTTATGATATGAGAATTAAAAGTATAGACAATAATTTTAAGCTTGCATACAAAGCATTAATTAGCCAAACAACTGGTATAGATTGGCAGCAGACAAAACTAGTATTAAGTACAAGTAATCCTAATTTAGGAACTACTATTCCTGTATTAAGTGCATGGAATTTACAGTTATATGTACCACAAGTTTATACCACAATGCGAAATGGCAATAATGCTGCAAAAGCTTATAATAGAGTACAAGGAATGAAAGCAGAAGAAATTGCTGTGAGTGGCGATGCAGAATATTCTACCAATAATTCAACTGCATCCGAAATTGTAACTAGCGATATTAGCAGGTACACTACATTAAACGAAAGTCAATTATTTACAAGTTTTGAAATAGAGCTACCTTATGATATACCTAGCGATGGATTAAATTACAGTGTTGCAATAAAAGAAGAAAAAATTCAGGCAACCTACAAACACTATGCAATACCTAAATTAGATAAAGATGCTTTTTTGTTGGCAGAAATAAATAATTGGGAGGCTTTAGATTTATTACCAGGCGATGCTAACATAATTATGGACAATGTTTATTTAGGCAAATCTTTTATTGACCCTAATTCTACCTTAGATACTTTAAATATTTCTTTAGGTAGAGATAGAAGAGTTTCAACCAAACGAATGTTAATGAAAGAGTTTTCAAAAACCAGGTTTATTGGTAGCAATAAAATAGAAAGTTTTACTTATGAAGTAACAGTTAAAAATAATAAAAAGGAAGTTGTGAATATGATATTAAAAGATCAGTATCCAATAAGCAGAATAAAAGAAGTGGAAATAAAATTAGAGGAAAGCAGTAATGCAGAAATTAACGAAGAGTTAGGTACTTTAAACTGGAAAATAAGCTTACAGCCTGGCGAACAAAAAAAATATAGGTTTAGTTACACAGTTAAATATCCTAAAGATAAAAAAATTGTTAACTTAAGATAGCTATAAAAAGCAACAGGCTATAAAACTATAGCCTGTTTTTATTTTACAATTTTTCATACTACAAATAGGTTTCATAGCCTTATCTTCGCCCAATGAATAGCTTGGTACAACAATTAGATATTTATAAACAAGAAATTATTAGTTACAACGTATCAAATGCCGATGAAGTAGAAGCATTTAGAATTAAATATTTGGGCACAAAAGGCATTATAAAACATGCAATGGGCTTTATGAAAGATGTACCCAATGAACAAAAAAGAGAAGCTGGCCAGCTTTTAAATGAATTTAAATTAATGGTAGAAGCAAAGTACGAATCATTAAAAGAATCCTTTTCTGCTTCTGAACAAATTACTAATACTATTGACTTTTCATTACCTGGAAATATTTACAATGTAGGAACCAGGCATCCATTAAGTATAATAAGAAATAAAATAGTTTCCATATTTCAAAGGCTTGGTTTTGCTATAGCCGAAGGTCCTGAAATTGAAGATGACTGGCACAACTTTGGAGCAATGAATTTGCCAGAAGATCATCCTGCAAGAGACATGCAAGATACCTTTTATGTAAACCAAAATCCTACATGGCTTTTGAGAACACATACAAGTAGTGTGCAAGCTAGAGTAATGGAAAATCAAAAACCACCTATTCGTGTTATTTGCCCTGGCAGGGTTTACAGAAATGAAACAATTAGTGCAAGAGCACATTGTTTCTTTCATCAAGTAGAAGGTTTGTATATTGATGAAAATGTAAGCTTTGCAGATTTAAAGCAAACACTATATTTCTTTGTACAAGAAATGTTTGGAAAAGATGTAAAAGTTAGATTTAGACCAAGCTATTTTCCTTTTACAGAACCAAGTGCCGAAATGGATATAAGTTGTTTAATTTGCAATGGCGATGGATGTAATGTATGTAAACATACTGGCTGGGTTGAAATTTTAGGAAGTGGTATGGTTCATCCTAAAGTTCTAGAAAATTTTGGAATAGACAGCAATAAATATACTGGTTTTGCTTTTGGTATGGGAGTAGAAAGAATTTGCCAGTTAAAATATCGTGTAAACGATTTAAGATTGTATAGCCAAAATGATATTAGGTTTTTAAAACAGTTTACCAGTGTAATATAAGTTAATGTTTACGGCGTAAGTTTAATTCTAATTAAAATCTAAACAAATTTTAAAACTTACAAGTTGTATAAAAATCTTTTGAAATAAATTAAATAATTGTACTTCTAATATTTTAACTAAGCACTGTTTTTCCTTTACATTTGCACCACTATTGTTACCCAATTTTAAAATTTTTTGTAATGAAATGCTCAGCAATACAACTACTAAACGAAAAAGAAACACGTGCAGGTTTTGGAGAAGGTGTTTATGAGGCAGGTAAAGAAAACGAAAATGTAGTAGTACTCACTGCGGATCTTGCAGGCTCCATGAAAATTGCACCTTTTATAAAAGATTTTCCCAATCGTTTTATACAAGTTGGTATTGCAGAAGCAAACATGATAGGCATTGCAGCAGGGTTAACAATTGGTGGTAAAATTCCTTATACTACTACGTTTGCTAACTTTAGCACTGGCCGTGTGTATGATCAAATTCGCCAAAGTGTTGCTTACAGTAATAAAAATGTAAAAATTTGTGCAAGCCATGCAGGGCTTACTTTAGGAGAAGACGGAGCAACACACCAAATTTTAGAAGATATTGGTTTAATGAAAATGTTACCAGGTATGACTGTAATTGTACCTTGCGATTTTAACCAAACAAAAGCTGCAACTAAAGCTATAGCCAATTATAATGGTCCGGTTTATTTACGTTTCGGCAGACCAAAATGGGCAAATTTTACTACAGAAGATGGTAGCGATTTTATTATAGGCAAAGCACAAAAATTAAGTGACGGAAACGATGTTTCTATTTTTGCTTGTGGCCACATGGTTTGGAAAGCAATAGAAGCAGGAAAAATTTTAGAAGAAAAAGGCATTAGTGTGGAAGTGATTAATATACATACTATAAAACCATTAGATGAAGATGCCATAATTCAATCTATACAAAAAACAAAATGTGCAGTAACGGTTGAAGAGCATAATATTATTGGAGGGTTAGGAGATAGTATTGCACAAGTTGCTGCAAAATATTTACCAATACCAATTGAGTATATTGGTACAAAAGATACATTTGGCGAAAGTGGTAAGCCAACTGAGTTACTTACAAAATATGGATTAGATACTCCATTTATTGTAGATGCTACTGAAAGAGTTATTAAAAGAAAATAAGAATTGCTATTTGTTTCATTAAAGTAATGCTGTAGTTTGCAAAAGCTTGCTAGGCAAATATCTATTATCTGTTCTACTTAATTTTTCTAATAAAAAATAAATATTTTTTAAACCAATTTTCTCACTCCATTCAAACGGCCCATAAGGATAATTGGTTCCTAACTTCATAGCAATATCAATTTCTTCTTTAGTGCTTATATTATCTTCTAAAGCAAAGTAAGCTTCATTAACAATCATTGAAATTATTTTAGGAACAATTAGACCAGAGTCGTCTGACGATACTTGATATTTCCAACTCAATTTATTCATTACTTTTTCTACATATTCTAAGTGATGTAATGTTGCAATCTCAATAATTTCATTTTTCAAGAAACCATTCCATGCATTTAATCTTATACAATTATTAGGCAACTCTTTGCAAGTTTGTATAACACTATTTATAAAAACAGGAATATCATTTCTTAATATTTCAAGATTTAATTCATCTGCCAATAAATCAAAATATGCATCTGCATAAGTGCTATAAAAGGTATGTTTATTGTTGGTAAAACTAACATTAACATCCGTTGCTGTAGGTTTAGAAATAATTTCTTTTTCTTGTATTTCGTTACAAAGAATTATAACTTTCATTTTCTTACATTATGCAGCAAAAGTAAAGAAAGTGCAGTCTGTTGAACGGATAATAATTTTAAATTAATTCATGAACTATACATCCTCCATTTTAAAATATTATTTTCTCTTGTTTTTGTTAATGAGTAAATTATTGGTAAATGCACAAGAAAATATTGATCAGCCACATGCTAAAATGGTTTCAAAGTTTGCTTTTACACAATTAACTGGTGGCTTAGTTATTTTGCATGCAACTATTGATACTTCCTCCTCTGTTTTAAATTTTTTGTTAGACACTGGCAGTGGTGGAATATCCTTAGATTCTACAACTGCAAAGCGTTTAGGCTTTTCTATTTACCCAACAGAAAGAATGATTAGGGGTATAGCAGGAAAAAGAAAACTATCATTTACGTATGGGCATTATTTAAATTTTCCTGAATTTGTAACCGATACTTTTAGTTTTCATATAAATAATTATGATCTTATTTCTAGTGCATATGGGTATAAAATTGATGGTGTAATTGGGTATAGTTTTTTACGCAAATACATAGTTAAGGTAGATTATGATATGCAAATGGTAGAAGTGTATAAACCTGGCATTATCAAGTATCCTAGAGGTGGGCACATTTTAAAACCAGATTTTACAACATTACCTTTCACTTATTTTTCGTTAGGTAATAACAAAAAAATAAAAAGTAGATATTTGTTTGATATGGGTGCTGGATTATGTTTTTTATTGAATAAACAGTTTGTAAAAGATAGTACTCTATTTAATAAAAGAACAAAATTTTATGCAACACAAGCCGAAGGTTTAGGAGGTAAAAAAACATTAGAGCTTGCTGTAATAAAAAATGTTAGTTTAGGTCCTTATTATTTTAAAGATGTACCTGTATATATTTTTGATGATGAGTTTAAAGTAATATCTTATCCAAAAAATACAGGAATTATTGGAAACGATTTATTGAGAAGATTTAATTTAATTATTAATTATCCTGATAAAATAATTTATATAAAACCAAACAAAAAGTTTGTAGAT
>JAIBAV010000133.1 GCA_019695015.1 Chitinophagaceae bacterium | reverse complement strand
ATCTTTAAAAATCCATTCTTTATTAAATCTTTTTCCTGTATTTTCTAAAATTATTTCAAACATTTTTAACTGTGTAAATTAGTTGTAGTATATAATTTTATAATTCTTATTTACACTTGCAATGGAACTATAAATAATATATTGATGCAAATGTAGTATAAGATAATGAAGCAATAAAAGGTAACTATTTATTAAAATTTATAGGGTGTTACCTATTTTAATACCTATAATAAAGCATATTTTTTGGGGTTTATTTGCTAAAAAATATTTATTTATTTGTATATCTATATTAATACTAACACTATAAAAAGTTTTAACAAAGAACTAGTACCAACAACCAAAACTTTTAATATCACCCACTACATTTGCAGCATTAAAATTTTACGATGCCATTAAATATAAACATAAAAAAATTATCAAGAAATTTTTTACCTCTTGAATTTACTGTTACTACTTGGGATAAGCTTGAACCTTATTTTAAAAATTTAGTAGATAGAATAATTAATAGTAAAGAAGATTTAGAGCAATGGCTTTTAGATTTGAGTGAATTAGAAGCAGTAGTAAGTGAAGATGCTTGTTGGCGTCAAATAAAAATGACTTGCGATACTACTGATAAAAGCTTAGAAGAAGCATTTACTTTTTTTTGTATGGAGATTCAACCAAAAATTCAACCTTATGCCGACTTACTTAATAAAAAACTTATCCATAACCAATTTACTAAACAATTAGACCAAACAAAATATTTTACTTACTTACGTGGGGTTAAAAAAAATATAGATTTATTTAGAGAAGCAAATATTCCTATTCAGGCAGAATTAAGTGTTTTGCAACAACAATATGGAGCTATTGCAGGCAAAATGACTGTAGAGTTTGAGGGTAAAGAATATACCTTGCAACAAGCATCTAAGTTCTTAGAAAGTAAAGACAGAAGCGTAAGAGAAACGATGTATAAAAAAATTCAGGAACGTCGTTTGCAAGATGCTAATGAGTTGCAAAATTTATTTACCATTCTTATTTCAAAAAGGAATACAATTGCAATTAATGCTGGTTTTAAAAATTATAGAGATTTTAAATTTGTAGATCTTGGAAGATTTGATTATACTAAAGAAGACTGCTACCAATTTCACGAAGCAGTGAAACAACATATTTTGCCTTTGGTGAATAAGATTTATGCAAAAAAACAGGCACAGCTTGGTTTAACAACTCTACAACCATGGGATACAGAAGCTGAGCCAATAGGCGTAGAACCATTAAAACCATTTAAAACAGCTAAGGACTTGTACGAAAAAACAGTACAGTGTTTTGAACAACTTGATCCTTTTTTTGCTAATTGTTTACGCCAAATGAATGAGCTTAAACATTTTGATTTAGAAAGTAGAAAAGGAAAAGCTCCAGGTGGTTATAACTGCCCATTGGCAGAAAGTGGAGCACCATTTATTTTTATGAATGCTACTGGGCAAATGAGTGATGTAACTACAATGGTACACGAAGGTGGGCATGCCATTCATTCTTTTTTAAGCCACCATTTAGAATTATGTGCTTTTAAAGAATACCCAATGGAAATTGCAGAAGTTGCTAGTATGGCAATGGAGCTTTTTAGCATGGATTATTGGCATAGCTTTTTTGATAATGAAGCTGAATTAAAAAGAGCTAAAGAACATCAGCTAGAAAGAACTATAACTATTTTTCCGTGGATAGCAACGATTGATAAATTTCAACATTGGATTTACGAAAACCCAACACATTCAGAAGAGGAGAGAACTAACAAATGGATGGAAATTGTACAAGAATTTTCATCGGATGTAATAGACTTTACAGGTTTAGATGAATATAGAAAAATAAGTTGGCAAAAACAATTGCATTTATTCGAAGTGCCTTTTTATTATATTGAGTATGGCATAGCACAATTAGGTGCTATTGGTTTGTGGATGCAGTTTAAACAAAATAAAAAACAAGCATTAAATAATTATACCAATGCATTAAGCTTAGGGGGCACAAAAACTTTACCTGAGTTATATAATGCAGCAGGTTTACAATTTAACTTTACACCTGCTTATATACAACAACTAATGGATTTCGTAAGTAACGAAATGGAGCATTTATAAATGTTATCTATTTTTTATAAACTGTAAAAAATCTTGCTTTCTTTCTCGGGCAATTAAAATGCTGTTTCCTGTAGTTAGAACAGCTTCTGTAGAGTCTGAGTTTAGTTTTACTATATAATTTTTATTTAGTAAAAAACTCCTGTGTGTTCTAAAGAAACCTTCGTTTGCAGTTAATATCTCTTCGTAATCTTTTATATTTTTTGATACTAATATTTTACTGCCATCTTTCATGAAAATATTTACATAGCTACCTTCTGCTTTTAAATGAGTAATTTCACTCGTTTCTAAAAACAAACTGCCATTGCTAAAAGGAACTACAATTTTTTTAATTACCTGCTCTTGTATATTTTTTTGTAATGCTTCCACTCTGTTTTTTAAAGTGGCTTTATTGGCTTTGGTTTCTAATTTTTTTACAGCATTTATTAACTGATCTATTTGTAATGGTTTTAATAAATAATCTATAGCCGAAACCTGAAAAGCTTTTAAAGCAAATTCGCTATAAGCGGTGATAAAAATAATTTCAAAATTTACTTCATCAAAAAATTCAAACAGCTGAAACCCATTGTAACCAGGCATTTCAATATCTAAAAACACTACATCTGGTTCGTGTTTTTTAATTGCTTTTACAGCTTGAGGCACATCTTCTACTAATGCACAAATTTGTATTTGTGGGCAATACTCTGTAATAAAATTTTCTAAAATTCTTCTAGCTTTAGCCTCATCATCTACAATTATTGCTTTTAGCATTATGCATTAATTTTTTACAAATTAAGTTTAATATATATTAAAAAACTTGTTTTGCATTTCAAAAAATTAAAGGCAATATTGGAACGCCTGAATGAATAAATCCCCCAATTTATTGTTCAAGCATTCCTTGTTTGCCAAGATGGTTATTATTTATTATTGTATAATTATTCTGCTAGATTGTACATTGTTACCAGCTTTAATGCTTACTATATAACTACCTTTTATAAGATGTGCAATATTGATGTTGTATGTTTGACTTCCTTCAACAAATGAAACAGTTTTTTGTAATACTTTATTCCCATTCATTCCAAACAGTTCTATAGTTGCATTTGCTTTTTCTTTAGCAGTAATGCTTGCTGTAATTGTATTATTTGCTATTGTTGGATAAACTATTGCATCAAAAAATTTATTGGTAGTTTTTAATTTTACTATATTACTGTATTCAAATTTTGCATCATTATCTATCATTTTTAACCTGTAGTAGTGCATGGATTGATTGTTTACATTGTGTGTAAAATTGTATGCATTTAAGTTAGAACTATTGCCTTTTGCTGCAACAGTTCCTACTGTAGTAAACTCTTTCCCATTATTACTATATTCAATTTCAAAATGGCTAGTATTTACTTCGGTAGCAGTGCTCCATTTTAATAATGTAGTATTGTTTTTTAGTTGAGCAGAGAATTGATGTAACTGCATGGGCAAGGTACTTTCACTAGCATATAATGCACTTACTTCTGCATCTGTTAATGCTTTGTTCATTATCCTTAAATCATCTATAGCTCCATTAAAAGATATTTCATGACCTATACCTATACCTAATTTAAATACATCATCAATCCCTAGTGTATTCCAACCTGTCATTGTTTGCGATGACAAAAGTGTACCATTGCTATAGATTTTTGACAAAGTGCCATCAAAAACAAAAACAATATGATACCACTGGTTGGGCAATAAAGGGCTTGATATTGTTGTTGCATGATTATTTAAGTATCCAAAATGATAAATGCCATCTAGTTGGTGATATCCACCTCCATTTGCATAATTTGTTCCATTTTTTCCATAACTATACCACATATTAAACATAGGACTGCCTATTACAACATTATGTTTAACCCAAAAAGAGATAGACCTTGGTTTTTTATGATATGGTAAACCAAATATTGTTGCAGTACAACCTGTATTATTAATATTTATTGCACTATTTGCATTACCAAACCTATCGTTTACAAAACTGGTTCCTGCATTTGAAGAAAAAGACATTTGGTTAGTTGTATCGCTATAAGAATTATTAAAATTCCATTTATATGGCGGTGATGGTAAATTTTTTGCATTGTTGTATAAGTATTGAATAGAAGGAAGTCCTAATTCTACATCATAAATTCTTAAATCATCTATTGTACCATTAAAGCTCTTTAATAAGCTTGGGGTAGAGCCAATTAATAAATTAGTGCCAATTGTATTCCAATATTTTGCAGCACTGGTTAAGAACAATCCATTTCTATAAATATAAGCAGTTACACCATCATATACTATTGCATAGTGGTACCAAACACCTACAGTAAAGGTTTGAGCAACTTCAATATCATTTGCCCAACCGTAATTAATTATTTTATTACTTTCTTGAGTAATTCCATAACCCTGACTAGTAATATTACTACCATAAGCTACCAAAAAATTTGGGGAAGAACTTGAGTTAAACTTATACCAAAACTCTATTGTTCTTGCCGAATTTCCTTGTGGCAATGAAGTAATATTAGCCGTTAAAGATCTATTGGAGTTATTAGTACATGCAAAAGCCTTATTGGCTTCTCCAAACCTATTTGTTGCAAAGCCCCAACCACTACCTGTTAAAGCAGTACTAGGTGTAAATGCAAAGGTATTAGTTGTGTCATTTAATGTATTATCAAATGAAAAGCTAACAATTGGCTTTTGTGCCATTAACGAAATAGTTGTAAAGAGAAAAATAGTAAATACAAGTGTAAATTTTTGTGTCATAAATTATTAAATTATTAACACAAATGTTTATTGACTTATTTAAACAATGAACTAAACTTTGTGGGCTGTATAAATTGTTTTGTAAACTGTAATTATAATTCAATAATTGGTATTACAATACTCACTTTAGTACCAATATAGGTTGTATTGTTTAATGTTAAATCGGTATAATTAACTACAATTAAATTTGGATTATTTTGGTTAAGAAGTTCTAATCTTTTTTGTGTGGCACCAGTTGCAAAAGAAGTATATTTTTTATTTCTTAACGCATTAATTTCTCCTGACCGTTTTCTACCAATACCATTATCCTCAACAACACATAGTAGTTTATTTTTTTGCAATTTAAAATGGATACTTATTTTTTTCAACCCTTGCTTATGTAATAACCCATGTTTTATTGCATTTTCAACATAAGGCTGTATTAGCATTGCAGGAATATTAATTTCAGCTTCATCTTCAATATTTTCTTTCTGAATAATGTATTCAAAATTTTCCTCAAAACGCAATGCTTCTAATTCTAAATAAAGGTTTAAAATTTTCAATTCTTCCACTAAAGAAATAATTTCTTTATTGCTTTGGTCTAAAATCAATCGCATTAAATCTGCAAACTTGCCCAAGTACATATTGGCTAACCTTTTATCGCTAAGCAAAATATATTCTTGAATTGAATTTAATGCATTAAACATAAAATGGGGGTTCATTTGAGCTTTTAAGGATGCCAACTGCGATTGCCTGGCTTCTTCCTGCAACTTTGATTTTTTTAGTTCTTCGGCAATTTTATTTTTAGAAATATTAAGATATAATTTTGTGAAAAATATTACCAACAGGATAGAAATACATGCAGCAGTAATTAAAAACCACCATTGTAACCACCAAGGCTTTAGAACAGTAAAATGTATTGTTACTGGTTTACTTTCAACCCCATCGTCATTCATACAAACTGCTTCAAATTTGTAACTTCCAGAAGATAAAGTGTTGTACCTGATAATATTGTTAAATGCTTTATCTTCTATCCATAAAGTATCTAAACCAATCATCCTATATTTAAGTGCAATATTTCCAGAGTTTTTTAATAATGCATATTCTAATTCAATTTCAATATTTCCATTTTTACTATTTAGTAGTATAGTGTTCTTATAATTATAAATACTATCATTAATGCTTACTTTTTTAATTCCTAAAAATGGCAATTGATTACTTGTTTTAATTGCATTAACAGGTAAAAATTGTAGGCCTTTAGAGGTAGATATATAAACTGTATTATTGGCAATTGCCATATCAAAAACTTGGTTTGAAATAAGCCCATCTGATTTTGATATATTGATAAAATTGTTTGTAGAAAGATTAAATCGTTGAATGCCTTTATCTGTAATTGCCCAGATATTTTGTTCATCCGCTTTTATTTTATTAATTTGGTTAGACTGCAACCCATTTTTAGTTGTATAATGTAAAACAATGGAGGTGTCTTGTATTATATAAATACCTTGGTCCACAGTGCCAATGCATAATAAATTATTCTCTAAATTTTGAAAACAAGTAGCAATAATTTGTTTATTTGATTTAGTATCAAATAATGTATTTACTTTTTTATTTTTATAATAAACAACTCCATCTGAATTTGCCGACCATAAAATTTTATCTTTTTCATTGTACCAAACATCTCTAGATCTTTGTGTTGAAATAACTACTCTGCCCCAAATATTGCTATTATGTTTGTTTAATTCTGTATTGCTTTTTTCAACTTCTCCAAACTCACTTGTTAGGGTTAAATTTTTATTTGAGGTTAAAAATATTGCATCTAAGGAAGAGCCTGCAATAAAAATTACACCATCTTTTCTTACATAAAAGTTTTTAGCAGCACTGGTTAAAGTGCTGATATTTTTAAGAATATTATTTTCTAAAATTGAAACTTCCGATTTATATAAAAGCAACCTATTAAATAACTTATCGTAATAAAATGCCTGTGCATACCTTTTATCTTTAGTGAAATTTTTATGAACTAACTTGTTATTTAAGATGTTGATGGTAAATAGTTCATTGGTAGATCCTGATACAAATAATTTACTCTTGCCATCAGTTTCTACATCGCCAATTTCGGTTTCTAAAATTCCAATATCTTCTTTTGTAAATATTTGAAATGCCAAATCAGGAACCTGATATAATCCATTTTTTAATGTAGCAAACCAATAACTATTTTCTCTGTCTTTTATAATGGCAGATACTGCATTGTTCTCGAAAATATTTTTATGAAAATTCCAGTTTTCGCCTTGTTGTTTAAACCATAAACAACCATTAAATGTTCCAATAAATAAATTTCCCTCGTCGTCATTTAATACACTTAAAGGATGAATTTTATTTTTTCTTAGATAGGCAGTAACAGGATGAATTTGAAGTTGATTATGTACAAATTGATATAAAGAAGGGAAGGGGATGTTAGGATGTAGCCTTTGAATAGCAAAGGTTTGAAGGTTTTTGGATGATTTGAAAAACACCAGAGTATTCTCAGCCTTAGCATCTGCTGGTAGGTTTTGCCAAGCCTTTAGTGGAACAGGAATTAATAAATTCTGTTCAATTATATATGGCTTTCCATCGGTAAGATTGGTAAAAATAATTTTATTATCATGTGTAACACTAATACCTTGTTTTATGGTAGTATTATTTGATAAGCTATTTACTAGGTTTAAATATTTAATATTAAAAACATACACATTATTCTTGAAATTAGAAACGAAAATTTGGTTATTATTATCTAAAGCAAAATCTGCAAACTGCTCTTTATAAAAATTTGCCCAAGGTTTAAATACAACTAAAGAATCGTTTTGTGTATGCAATATTTGCCCAGAAAAATTATAACACCACACTTTTCCAAAAGCATCTTCTTGAATACCTGTTATACCTAAGCCTTTTAAATTTTTGTGAGGATATAAGATAAAATTTCTTCCATTATATTTTGCTAAACCACCTTCTGTACCTATCCATAAAAAGCCATTTTTGTCTTGCTTTAAACTATAAATTTCATTGGATGGTAAGCCATCATTTACTTCATAATGTATATAGGTAGGTATTTGTGCTTTAGCTGTTATAGCATAAAAGCAAATAAAAAAAAATATACAATGCTTTACAACAATCACAAAATATTATGGTTTATATTTTGCTTGTTCAAAAATATTTTTCGGGGCAGTACTCAATAAATCTTGCAATGTTTTTTTATTATTTTTTTCCATCCATTTTTTTACAATTTGCCAGCCTACAAATTTTCCTATTAAACCAGGTGCAGCATCTCCCAATGCTGCTGTTCTTGGTGCATCATTCATATACTCCATTACAATAGATGGTTGCGTTTCGTATAACAAACTATTAGTTATAAAAAAGCTCCAAATGTTGGCTTCGTTTTTATAACAACCTTCTAATTGTTGCTGGGTATAACCAGTTTTTAAACTATCGGGTGTGGTAGGCATAAATGCATTTAATACATACAATCTTTTGCCTGCCTCAATCATTTGTTCTATTAAAGTGTAGCTCTTGTTTTGCATGGGGTAAATATCATCTACAATTACTTTTAAAGCATTAACGCCAATAAAAGCTTTGTCAAATCTTCTACTTATAAATTCAGGGTAAAACTGTTGCATCATTTCATCTTTATACATTGCATAATTAGTACCCATGCTTAACTGTAAGCCAATACCCAAAACATCTTCACTCATTCTTATACAACCAGAGCCACCACTATTATCACTTAGCATTATAATAGCATCCCAGGTGCCAATATATGTAACCAGTTTAGTGGGTAATGTATAATTGGGAAAATAATATTTTACAAATTGAAATCCTTGCTTAATTTCTTTTTCATAAGGAGAAAAATCAGCAAATAAATTTTCAGCATCATTATACAGTTTTTTATAATCTTTTGTAAAATGTAATATGGTATTAATCACACTATCTGCATGTGGTGCAGCTGCTAAAATATTGTGTAAATAATTTACAGAAAAGTCAGGATACTTATCGAATAGTTTTTGAATAGAGCTATCTAAATGTAGCGTATCTAAATTAAAAAAGTCTTTTTCAAATCTTTCGGTAGATAAATCAATTTTAATACTACTTACATCAGGAATATTTTTGTTGGGTTTACACCCAACAATAAAAAAAGTTACAACCATTAAGGTTGTAATTAAATATTTAGAAATATAAATAAATTTCAAAACTTGTAATTTTTTTAAAGTATATAAAAAGGAAGTTTTAACCATTAATTTCCATACACACTTAAAAATTTAATTCGCATTATTTTAAGTTGCTCCCAATTATAATTATATTCTGCTAATTCTTTTTGAGCTATTTCAAGGCTCGATGTTTCGCAACTTTTAAAGTATTCTAAAATTTCTTCCTGGTCAATTTCATCTAACCAATCATCTATAGCATAATCTAAATTGAGCCTTGTGCCACTTGCTGCAATAGTTTCCATTTCTTCTAAAAGTTCATTAAGTGTAAGCCCTTTAATACTTGCAATAGTTTCTAACGGAATTTTTTTATCTACATTTTGTATAATAAAAATTTTATTGCTGCTTTTGTTGGCAACACTTTTCATCACAAAATCATCTGGTTTTTCTATATCATTTTCTTCTACATATTTTGCTATTAATTCTACAAATGGCCTTCCATATTTTAATGCTTTTCCTTTACTAACCCCTTGGCATTTTTCTAACTCATCTAAAGTAGTTGGGTACAAGGTACTCATATCTTGTAAGGAGTTTTCTAAGAAAATTACAAAAGGTGGCAGCCCTTTCTTTTTTGCTTCTTTATGTCTAAGTTCTTTAAGCATTTCGAATAAAGCATCATCTGCCCCTGCACCAGTTCCTTCTCCCATCTCAATATTTTCATCCTCATCGTCTGTATCATGAAATATATTGTTTATTACAATTTTAAAGGAGCTGGGTTTTTTCTTCCACTCTAGTCCTTTTTCTGTAAACTTTATTAATCCGTATTCTTCAATATCTTTTGTAATAAGGTTTTCTAACATCATCTGCCTTAACAAACTATTCCAAAACAAAGTGTCTTTATCTTTTCCAATTCCAAATACAGGAGATTTGTCGTGTCTAAACATAGTAATTTGCGGAGTTAATTTACCCATAATTACATTGATGGTGTAATCAGCAACAAATCTTTCATCTAAAGCTTCTATTACTTTTAATGCTTTTACTACATCTTCTTTTGCTTCAATTTTTTCTTTAGGGTTTCTACAATTATCGCAGTTGCCACATTTTCTATCCCCCCATTCTTCGCCAAAATAATGTAATAAAATTTTTCGTCGGCAAACACTGCTTTCAGCAAAAGCAACTGTTTCATTAATTAGTTGTGCACCTACTTCTCTTTCACTTAAAGGTTTATCTCTCATTAGGTGTTCTAGTTTTGAAACATCTTTATGAGAATAATACAGTACACAAATTCCTTCTAAACCATCTCTGCCTGCACGTCCTGTTTCTTGATAATAATTTTCTATAGATTTTGGAATATTGAAATGAATTACAAACCTAATGTCTGGCTTATCAATACCCATTCCAAAAGCTATTGTTGCCACAATTACTTGAACATCTTCGTTCAAAAACTGATCTTGTCCTTTAGCTCTCACTTTTTGGTCTAAGCCTGCATGGTAAGCAACAGCTTTAATATTATTGGCAACTAAAAGTTCAGCTAACTCTTCGGTTGTTTTTCTATTTAAAGTGTATATAATTCCGCTTTTACCTTTATGTGAGGCGATGAATTTTACAATGTGTTTTACAGTTTGTTCTTTTTTTCCTTTAGGCTGAATTTCGTAATATAAATTTGTACGATTGAAAGATGAAATAAATATATTGGGTTCTCTTAATCCTAAGTTTTTTATAATATCACTTTGCACTTTAGGTGTTGCAGTTGCAGTTAAAGCAATTACAGGAATATGAGGATTAATTACATCCATCATTTCTCTCAACCTTCTGTATTCTGGTCTAAAATCATGCCCCCATTCACTTATACAGTGTGCTTCATCTACTGCAAAAAAAGAAATATTCAGGTCGCTAAAAAAATCAAGGTTTTCTTCTTTTGTTAATGTTTCTGGTGCAACAAAAAGTAACTTGGTTGCTCCAGAAAGTAAATCATCTTTTACAATTTTTATTTGCCCTTTATTTAAGGAGGAGTTTAAAAAATGTGCTACATCGTCTTGTTCACTATAGCCTCTAACTAAGTCTACCTGGTTTTTCATTAATGCAATAAGAGGCGATACAATAATAGCACAACCAGGCATAAGCATTGCTGGCAGTTGATAGCATAAACTTTTGCCACCACCTGTTGGCATAATTACAAAAGTATCATCGCCTGCAAGTAAGCTTTTAATTGCTTTTTCTTGCGTTCCTTTAAACTCTGTAAAGCCAAAATATTTTTGTAACCCTTCCTGTAAGTCAAACTCATACTTTTTTTTGGGTAAACGATTGTTTTCCAAAACTGGTCGCTTAATAGTTTTTTTTGCAGTTGTGGTTTTCTTGGTAGCTGCTTTTCTTGATATGGGCATAATAAGTGTTCTTTTCCTCTTTATCTATAAATCTTTAAAGGTTAAAAGATACAATTTATTCTTATTACAGAAATAAAAATTTATAGTAAATTTTTAAAGGGTAGCGAAGTTAATGAAATTAGTATTGAATTACAACAGTAAGTTGTTAAACTTTACCTTTGACAAATGAGTAACGAAAATATCATAAAAATAGCTTTAGAAACCATTGAACTAGAAGGTCAATCGGTGTTAGGCTTAAAAAAATTTATTGATTCAAATTTTGAAAATGCAGTTAATATAATTCATCAGGCAAAAGGCAGGGTAGTTATTACAGGCATTGGCAAAAGTGCTATTATAGCTCAAAAAATTGCAGCTACTTTTAATTCTACTGGCACACCTTCTTTATTTATGCATGCAGCCGATGCTATACATGGCGATTTGGGTATGTTACAAAAAGAAGATGTTGCCATTATTATTAGTAAAAGTGGCGAAAGCCCCGAAATAAAAGTACTGGTTCCGCTAATTAAAAATTTTGGTAATACTATAATTTCAATTGTTGGTAATATAGAAAGTTTTCTTGCATTACAGAGTAATATTATATTAAATACTTCTGTTAGTAAAGAGGCTTGCCCTAATAATTTGGCTCCCACAAGTAGTACTACAGCACAAATGGTAATGGGAGATGTATTGGCTGTTTCTTTAATGTACTTAAACGGATTTACAGGAAAAGATTTTGCTAAATATCACCCAGGCGGAAACTTAGGTAAAAGATTATATTTAAGAGTGGAAGATTTGTATAAAAGCAATCAAAAACCACAGGTTATGGAAGATGCCTCTTTAAAAGAGGTGATTATAGAAATAACCGAAAAAAGATTAGGTGCCACTGCCGTGTTAGATAATAATAACCATTTAAAAGGCATTATTACAGATGGAGATTTGAGAAGAATGTTAGAAAAGAATGACCAATTCTTAAATTTAGCTGCAAAAGATATTGTAACTACAAACCCAAAAACAATATCTCCCGAAACAATGGCTGTGCAAGCTTTAGAGGTATTTAAAACTTTTGATATTACCCATTTAATTGTTACAGAAAATAACCAATATTTAGGTATTTTACATTTACATGATTTATTAAGAGAAGGGATTGTTTAAAATATACGTTTATTTGCACTTCTTATTTTTTGCTATATGAATAAACATTATTACGTTGCAATAATGGCTGGCGGAATTGGTAGTAGGTTTTGGCCTAAAAGCAGAACCTCTATGCCTAAACAATTCTTAGATATTTTAAATACAGGCAAAAGCTTAATTCAATGGACCTATGAAAGGTTTGCAGCATTTATTCCCGAAGAAAATATTTTTGTTGTTACTTCCGAAGATTATGAAGACATTGTTGCTCAACAATTGCCACAATTAAATAAGCAAAATATTGTTACAGAACCAAGCAGAAAAAATACTGCCCCTTGTATTGCTTATATATCTTATAAACTTTTACAAAAAGACCCCAAAGCTGCATTAATTGTAGCACCCAGCGATCATGTAATTTTAGATGTAGAAACCTTTAAAAATACTTGTTTAAAAGCATTAAATTTTGTTACACAAATTAAAGCTTTTGTTACTTTAGGCATAACTCCATCTTACCCAAATACAGGCTATGGTTATATACAACACGATACTTTTAGTGTTGCCGAAGGTATTTATAAAGTAAAAACTTTTACCGAAAAGCCAAATTTAGAATTAGCAAAAACCTTTTTAGCAAGTGGAGATTTTTTATGGAATGCAGGCATATTTGTTTGGCAGGTAAACAATATTATTAAGGCATTCGAAAAATTTCAACCAGAAATGTTTGACCTTTTTGAAAATGAAAAAGCACTTTTCAATTCTACAAAAGAAAAAGAAGCAATTAATCGTATCTATCCTTTATGTACCAATATTTCTATAGATTTTGCCATTATGGAAAAAGCAGATAACGTTTATGTTATGCCTTCCTCATTTGGCTGGAGTGATTTAGGAACCTGGAACAGTGCTTATGAAAATTTAGAAAAAGATTATTTAGCCAATGCAGTAGTAGGCAATAATGTAATTATTATTGATGCTACCAAATGTATGATTAGTGCTACGGATAATAAATTAGTGCTATTGCAAGGTTTAGATGATTGTATTGTAGTAGATACTCAAGATGTATTAATGATTTGCAAAAAAGATAAAGAACAAGAAATTAAAGAATATGTTGCAGAGGTAAAAAGAATAAAAGGAGATATTTATTTATAGTAACCATTCCTTTCTATTTCTATTCTTACAGCATCGGGCAACATATATAAAATACTTTTTTTAGCTTTTATTTTTTTTCTTATTTCGGTTGAGGAAATCTCTAACAGTGGAGCAGTAAGTATTTTAAAATTTTTTGGTAATGGTTGTTTTAACTCAATGCCAGGTCTATTATAAATAATAAAAGGATAGTTATTTTTTAGTATTTCGTAATTCTTCCATTTGGGCAAGTTTACATAACTATCTGCACCAATAATTACATAAAAAGTATAAGTAGGATATTTCTCTTGTAAGTAAGTTAAAGTATCAATTGTATAAGATGGTTTGGGTAATCTAAATTCAATATCAACAGCTTTAAACCTGTTATCATTTTCTATAGCTAAATTCACTAAATGTAACCTGTCATATTCATTTAATAAACTATTAGAAGGTTTTAATGGGTTTTGCGGAGAAACAACAAACCAAACCTTATCCACTAAAGCACTATCTGCCACATAACTTGCAATTAATAAATGGGCAGTATGAATGGGGTTAAAAGAGCCAAAATACAATCCAATATTCATTGTAGATAAATTCAGTTATAGTATTTCTTCCACAAAAATTTCTTCTGCTTCACTAAGCCTTAAACTTAAAGAGTAGCCAGCAATACTGATAGAAATAGGATCGCCAAGTGGTGCAATTTGCTCTACTTTAACTAACTCTCCAGGTACACAACCCATTTCCATTAATTTAATATACAACTCATTTTGTTCAAAAGAATGAATGGTTGCTTTTTGGCCTATTGCTAATTCGCTCAATTTAATCATTCCACAATTTTTATTGCTGCAAATGTAGTTATATACCAGTAGTGATGAAGATTTAAGATTAATCTTTTTTCTACCACTCATACAATCATTTTCATCTTTCTTAACTAAAAATTATACCTTTCATTTTAAGAAAAAATATAACCAATATGCAACCAAAATTATTTAGTTTATTGTTCAGTACAATATTCATAAGTACTGTAATTGCTCAACCACCAGCAAGAACACAGCCACCTGCAACACCTGCATCTAAAGAGGCTACAACATCTTCAACTGCAAACAAGTCGGGTAATTTTCCTAAAAATATTTTAGATGTAGATGCAAAAGTTGAAAAAAATAATGAGGTAACTATTAAAGGCAAATCAGTAAAATATAAGGTAACTGCTGGTACAAGACCTATTTGGGATAAAGATGGAGAAGTAATTGCCGGTATTTTTTATACTTTTTATGAAAGAACCGATGTGGACAAAAGTACTGTACGTCCCATAGTTTTTTCATTTAATGGTGGCCCAGGAAGTGCAAGTGTATGGATGATGCTTGGCTATACAGGGCCAAAGCTTTTACATATTGATGAGGAAGGAAATCCTTTACAACCTTATGGCTTAAAAGATAACCCGTATTCTATTTTAGATGTTGCCGATATTGTTTATGTAGATCCTGTAAATACAGGCTTTTCAAGGCCATTAGGAAAATCAGTTAGTAACGAAACTTTCTTTGGTGTAAATGCAGATATTACCTACCTGGCAGAATGGATAAATAGCTTTGTAAATAAAAATAAAAGATGGGCTTCGCCAAAATATTTAATTGGCGAAAGCTATGGCACAACAAGAGTTTCTGGGCTTGCTATGGAATTACAAAGCAGACATTGGATGTATTTAAACGGAGTAATTTTAGTTTCTCCAACCGATTTAGGTATTAAAAGAGATGGACCAGTTGCAGATGCTTTAACCCTTCCTTATTATGCTGCTACTGCATGGTACCATAAAAAACTATCGGCAGATTTACAACAAAAAGATTTAGTAAATATGTTGCCAGAAGTAGAACAATTTACTATTAACGAATATATACCTGCATTAACCAAAGGCAGCCAACTTACAGATGTAGAAAGAAACAAAATAATAGAAAAAGTGAGTAAATACTCAGGCTTATCTGCCAAAGTGGTAAAAGAAAATAATTTAAAAATTTCTACAGGCTTTTTTTGGAAAGAATTATTAAGAGATAGAGGTTTTACTGTAGGAAGGTTAGACTCTAGATACTTAGGATTAGATTTAAAAGATGCAGGAAATTACCCTGAATACAACTCCGAATTAGTTTCTTGGTTACATAGTTTTACACCTGCCATTAACCTATATTTAAGAGATGAATTAGGCTATGAAACTAATTTAAAATACAATATGTTTGGCTCGGTATATCCTTGGAATAATGAGAGAAATACTACAGGTTATAACCTTGCAAGTGCTATGGCCCAAAACCCATATTTACATGTTTTAGTGCAAAGTGGTTATTACGATGGGGCTTGCGATTATTTTAGTGCCCAATATAATATGTGGCAATTAGATATTTCTAATAAACTTAAAAATAGAATTTCTTGGGAGGGGTATAGAAGTGGCCACATGATGTATTTAAGAAAAGAAGATTTGGCAGTTGCAAACGAACATATAAGGTCATTTATTATTAAATCTACTCCAGCTAAAACTATGCCTGCAAAGTATTAATAAATTTATTTTTACAATCAGTTTTTTTATAGCCAATGACATTATTTGCATTGGCTTTTTTATTAAACAAATTATCTAGTTCAAAAAAATAAAAAAAATTTATACTCTAATGCAGCATTTAATTAAATATTAAAATCTCCTTATCTGAATTGGATATTGAAATATATTCTAACAAAAAAAAATTTTTTGTTAAAGAAAATATAATATAAATTGCAATTCACAAATCCATCATACTACTGATAAACTTGGTCTAAAGTTTAAAACCCGCTATTCTTCATTTAAACCCTATTTAATTTACCTAAATCTATCAATTATGAGAAAGATTGTACTCATTTTTACAATTTTCCAAGTATTGGTTGTTGCTGTATCTGCACAATCAATATTTACAAGAAGCACATTTACTGCAGCTTACTCTCCAATAACTGTTATTGGTGGTGCTACAGAAGGTACATTAACTGGCGATGATGCAGACCAGCTTTCTGTACCCATTGGTTTTACATTCAGCTATAATGGTATAGATCGTACTACCATTAATTTAAACACTAACGGAACAGCATATTTTGGCAGCACAGCACCAACTGCAACCATCGGTAGAACAAATACTAATTTGTATGTAACTGCCACAAATTTTAATGAAGTTTTGGCTCCTTGGTTTGATGATTTGACAGAAGATGCTACCTCATCCATTTTATATCAAACACAAGGTTCACCAGGTAGTCAAACCTTTACTATTCAGTTTACTGAGTACCCACATTATTACTCAGGAGGTACATCACAAAGATTAAATCATCAAATTGTGTTGTACGAGGGTACTAATATTATTGAGTTTAGATATGGCACTAAAACTGGTACAGACGCTATTTCAACAAGTTCTTCTGCATCTATAGGGTTAAAATGGGGTGCTGGCGATGGCTTTTATTTAGATGCTGTTACTGGTAGTTCCAATATTAATAATAGTATGATGACTCCTTATAAATGGCCAACATATAATTATAGGTTTACTCCTGGTGCACCTTCTGCTCCTTTAAGTGGTACCTATAATGTAGGCGTTGGGCAAACTTACAATAGCCTATCTGATGCCGTGGCAGACCTTAACCATTTTGGTATTTCTGCTGCTGTAACTTTTAATCTAACCGATGCTATCTACGACTCTTCCAGTGCAAATGGTTCTAATATTTTTCCTATTTTAATTGGTAATGTAGCTGGCACAAGTCCTACCAATACAATTACAATATCTAAAACAGGTTCTCCTGCAACTATTATGTGCCGTGGTACACAAAGCGGTAATTTTGGAAATAAAGCAAGTGCAACTATTGGAAGTACAAGCAATGAGCCTATGATTGGTGTTTTTGGGTCTTATATAACTTTAAACAATTTAAACTTTGAAAGCCATGGTACTATTACACCACATGCAGTAGATAGGGCAATTTTGGTAGGTAATATGTCTGCCACTATTGGTGCTCAAAACAATACATTTACCAATATTTCTATTAACCTAGATAGAGCTAATAGTAGTGGTATTGGCATTCAACAAAACGTACTCACTATACCTACCAATGCAACAGGTGCAAACTCCAATAATATTTATCGTAATTTAACTATAAGAGATGTTTATGCAGGTATATATATGTTAGGAAATGCAACATATCCAGATTTAAGCACTGAAATAAGTACTACTGCTTGTGGTACTTATAATAGTATAGGAGATCCATTAACTCCCTTCGATATTGGATTATCAACTGGGTCAAGTCAAAATTATGGTATAAGAGCCAGTAATCAAAAAAACTTCCTTATATATAATAATGAAATTAACAATGTAGGCTCTACAACCACTGTAGATGGTATTTTGGTAGAAACATTTCAAGGCACAAGCTCTGTTTATAATAACAAAATTGCCAATATAAGTAACCCCTCTACTTCTAGTACAAGTTCTGCAACTGGTATTAGGCTAACACACCCTTCATCTGGTACGCAAGATATCAGGGTTTACAATAATTTTATCAATAATATAACCCGTGGGTTTACAGGTACAGCAACTGTTAGCAGGTATATTAAAGGTATTAATATTTCTGGTACTGGTGGTACTGCCACTACCAGTTATTATATAGATTTTAATACAGTTCGTTTAGATGGCTCTAGTTCTCCAAACTGCTCTAGTGCATGCTTTGAAATTGCAACTACTACTGGTCCTGCTTTTTTAGTTAGAAATAATATTTTTGCAAATTTAACTGGTGCACAGGGTGCAACTGCCAAACACTTTGGGTATTTTAGTACAGCAGTAAGTACAATAGGTAATACCGGTTCATTATTACAATACAACGATTTTTATGTACCTACTGATAACGGTACTAGTGGGCATGTTGCAAGAGGAAATACAACAAATTATAATACAGTGGCTAATATGGAGGCTGGGTTTACAACACCTGCTTCTTCTACTACTAATAATCTTGAAGTTGACCCATCCTTTATATCCCCAACAGATATTCATACTTCATCTCCAACATTAAATAATGCTGCCGATCCTGCTTATGCAACCAATACACCTTG
This sequence comes from Chitinophagaceae bacterium, assembly GCA_019695015.1. Classification (GTDB taxonomy): domain Bacteria; phylum Bacteroidota; class Bacteroidia; order Chitinophagales; family Chitinophagaceae; genus UBA1930. The sequence continues at coordinate 3,080 of JAIBAV010000133.1, read as the reverse complement.
GGTTACCTTAGATATTGATTGTGCCACAAGAAATGCAACAACTGATATTGGAGCCGATGAGTTTGATGTACTTGCCTTAGATATGGGTGTGTCTGCATTTGTAGCTCCTGCTACTGCAGCACAAGGTTGTTATACCAATGCACAAACAGTAACTGTTACTATTAAAAACTATGCTGGCGTAACAATAGACTTTTCTGTTAATCCTGTTACAGTTACAACAAATGTTACTGGTGCAGTTATAACCTCTTTAAATGCAATTCTTAATAGTGGCACTTTGGCATCTGGGGCTTCTATGGATGTAGATATGTCCACCACATTAGATATGAGCACAGTTGGCACTTATACCTTTAATGCAACAACAAGTGTTGTAGGAGATGGTAACCTTACCAACGATGATTTACCTACAGCAGCAACCAGAACAAAAGTAGCACTTGCAGCAGGCACTGCAAAAGCATCACCCGATAGCTATTGTGTAACAGGTGGTAAGCCAAGTTTATCTTTAACAGGGCATGCTGGTTATAGTGCCATACAATGGCAAGAAAGTACTACTTCTGGCTCTGGATTTACAGATATTTTAGGTGGTATTACAAGTCCATATACTGTGGGTACAGATATTACTCAAACTATGTATTATCAAGCTATACTTTCTTGTGATGCATCAACTGTAACTTCAACCGAAGATACTGCCACTCTAAACAACCCATTAATCAGTACTTCAACACCAGGCAGTCGTTGTGGACCAGGTACTGTAAACTTAAGTGCTACAGGAACCGGGTCTGGTATAAATTGGTATGCTAATTCAACAGGTGGTGTAGCATTAGGCTCTGGAAATTCATTTACTACACCCTTTATAAGTAGCACAACAACTTTCTATGCTGCTGCTAATAATGGTTATACAACAAATAGCATTACTGGAGATGGGGGCTGGAACCATGTTACAGCAACTGGTAGCTACCAAACATCTCTTATAACTACTGCCTATATGATACTAACAGTATCAAAAGATCTTACTTTATCTTCATTGGATATTTATCCTTCTGCAACTGTAGGTACCTCATTTGGATTAGAAGCAAGAACAGTTAGTCAAAGCGGACCAACCTTTGCAAGTTACTCTGGAACTACAACAATACAAAACGGCGGTACCCCAACAGTAGCACAAACAGTGCCTGTAAATTGGGTGTTACCTATAGGTACCTATTATATTGGTTTCACAGGTACTAATCCAAATACCTGGAGGTCAGGATCTTTTGCCCATGGTTTACCATGGACAGAGCCTGGTTTGGCTTCTATGAATTTCTCTCTATCTCCTAGCTACCAGTATTATTTTTATAATTTACAACTTACAACAGGTTGCGAAAGTAGCCCACGTACTGCAGTTACTGCAACAATAAATACTCCACCTGCCATTGATGTAACAACTTCTGGTCCTGCCAATATTTGTGTAAGCGGTAGCAGTACCTTAAATGTTACAAGTAGTAATGCAGGTTATACTTATACTTGGATGCCAGGCAGTTTACCAGGTACAGGAGTTGTAGTTAATCCAGCTTCTACTACCAAATATTATGCAAATGCAGTAGATAACAGTGGCGGACCAAATGATGGTTGCTCTGCTATTGATTCATTTACTGTAACCGTACAAAACCCACAAATTAATGAGGTAACACCTGCCTATGCCTATAGTTGCAGCGGTAGTGGTGCAAAACTTGATGTACTTGTTAGCAAAACATTAGGTACTCAATCTAATGCTTCAGCACCAACTGGTACAGAGCCTAATGTATTTCAATATTATTACGAAGGAAATAAGCAACAAAGTATTGTTTTAGCATCCGAGTTAAATGCTTTAGGAATTTCAGGTATCACTACTATTAATAAAATTGGTTTCCAAATGACGGCTGCTAATTTTCTTAGTTTCTCAAATGTTATTATAAAAATGGGTCATACAACAAGTAGTGCATATAGCAGTAATACAGATTGGAAAACTGGTTTAACTACTGTTTATACTGCTGCAACACTTACAATTACTGGCTCTGGTTGGCAAACGCTAACTTTTTCAACGCCATTTGTTTGGAATGGTACAGATAATATTGTAATAGAGTTTATACAAGCAACAGGTGATTGGGATAGTGGCACTCTTAATTCAGGCACTTATAGCTCAACATCATTTAATTCTACACTTTTCTATAGAGCAGATGGATTATCACAAGCTGCCTTCGAAGCTTATGTAGGTACTGCAACCAGTTTTTCTGCAACTAGGCAAAATATGCAGTTTAGTTTCACTGCAGATGGTTTAAATCCTGTTTGGGCACCATTAACAGGACTGTTTACAGATGTTGGCTTAAGCACACCTTATACAGGAACACCTCTTGCTACAGTTTATGCTGCACCTTCAGCTAATACAACTTATTCTGTACAAGGTAACGATGGTTTATGCAATACGAACACTTTAAATAAAGAGGTATATGCTTATACTGCTGGTACCTGGAATGGTTCAGTAAGTAGCTTATGGACCGAAGCAGCTAACTGGTGTGGTGGTGTACCAACAAGCAGCACAGCTATAATTATTCCTTCAACAGCACCAAATCAGCCAGCTATTGCAGGAGGTACACAGGAAGGAGCAAGTTTAACTGCCTTTAATAATACTACATTATCTATAACTGGGGGGTCATTAACAGTAGCCAACACAACCTTTAAAACAGGAACAATAACCTTAGATGGTGGTAGTCCTTTAAATGTTACTAATACCTTAACAATTGAAGATGGTAGTACGGTTGGAACAGTAAGTGGTATGGTAGTATTAAAATCAGATGCAACCAGAACAGCCCGTATAGCCCCTATAGGAACAGGTGTTATTACCGGTAATGTAGTTGTAGAACGCTTTATACCAGCAAAAGCTACCAGAAAATGGAGTTTATTAAGCAGCCCTGTAACCCAAAGTTTAGCCAATAGCTGGCAGCAACAAATACATTTAACAGGAGCAGGTACAGGAGGAACTATTTGCCCAACGCTTACAGCCCATAGCAATGGTTTTGATGCTACTTTAACCAATGCATCTAATATTTATACATACAATGCAGCAGGCA
>JAIBAV010000101.1 GCA_019695015.1 Chitinophagaceae bacterium | reverse complement strand
TACCTAAATTCCTTTCTATATCGCCATCTATTTTATTTGTTGTGTTAAAGCTTTTTGCCGATTTGATTATGCATATTGCTTATAAGAATTTTGTTTTTAAAAAAAGTAACCAAAGTATTTAAAAATAAACTTAAATAGTTGCACTAAAAACAAAAGAGGTTGTCTCAAAGACAACCTCTTTTGTACGAGTATTTAGTACTTACTAAAATAAACTTAAACGAACACCTAATTGGCTTACCCAACGAGCACTGAACGAAGGTGCAGTACTTGTACTTACAGTATGTACTGAACCTGAAGCAGGTGGTACAAAACTATAGGTTGGTATTGTAGTGTTAGGTTGATAACCTCTAAACGACATTAATGAATAGGTATTAAAGTTTACAAAGTATTGGCGACCCCAATCTCTATTCAACATATTGCTGAAGTTAAAGATATCGTAGCTAACTTGAATTTGGTATTTGTTTTTACCAATTTTTAAATTAAAGTCTTGTTTAATACTCAAGTCTAATACATTGGTAAATGGTAATCTATCACCATTGTTTTCAGCATATTGCCCTCTTCTAGAACTTAAATATTTATTACCAGAAATAAATGTTTCTAAAGCAGCTTTTTGTTGAGCAGGAGTTAAGCCACCAGAAGTAACAAATACTGCATTAGTAATATCGGCAGCAGTTGGTATGTAAATTAAATCTTGGCTGTTTGCAGTACTAACATCTCTAACCATTGAGCCATTATAAACATAAGTTAAAGGATTTCCACTTTGCCCAGTATAGAATAAGCTAACAGTAGTTGACATTGATTTTCTTGCATAAGTAAACTTCTTAGATAAAAATGCAGTAATTCTATGTCCTAAATCGAAATTACTACGATGTCTGTCGGCAAAATTTCTACCATTTACAGTTGCAAGTGTATTATATTGGCTATTGTTTTGGCTACTTGTACCTTCATAAGTTACTTCAGAATATCCATAAGCATAACTTGCATTAAATGATAAACCATTAGTGAAGTTTTTATTTGCAGTTACAGTAAAGTTATGAGCAAACCCTTTTTTATCTTTTTTGTTGCTTATTAAATATATACCAGTATAAGGGTTGGTATTATTGTTATTAATAGGAATATAAGGAGCAGAAGCATTTCCTGCAGCATATACTGTACGATTATCTGGTCCTGTTGCTTTTAATGTTGGAGGTAAAATATTTAAGTTTTGATAGTAAATTTCGTTGATATTTTTAGTTAAAATAACTTCGGCTGTTAATGACCATCCATTATCAAATCTTTTATCAAATGCTAAAGATGCTCTAAATACTTTTGGTAATCTAAAGTCTTTTGCAATTAAATCAACCTGACCTTTAGCATTGCTGATATTAATACCTAAACTTTGAGCAGTTGGCTGATTATAAGGGTCTGCAATAAAGTGTAAATTTGCAGCAGTGGTAGCTGTAATTGAGTTTAAGCTTACACCACCAACAGATAAACCTGTATTGTTGTACACACCACCAGGCCATACTAAAGGAATTCTTCCTGCAAATAATCCAGCACCACCTCTAAATACTACATTCTCTTCTGGTATTTTATAAGTAAATCCTATACGAGGAGAAAGGCTAGCTTTAGGGTTGGATATTTTACCAGATCTTGCACCTTGTAAATCGTAATGTGCTGCAATTTTTGGTAAGGCAATATCATTAAAATATGGGTCTTTAGCAGGAGAATATAAAAATGTTGTATAGTCTAAACGTAAACCAACATTTAAAGTAAAGTTATCACCCATACTTATTTCATCGTTTACAAAACCTGCTAAACGGGCAAAGCTAAATTTAGCAGCAGATGCAGTTGCATCTCCTGTTTTATTATCTAATAAAGAAAATGAACGAGAGTAAACAGAAGGATAAGCATTATTTAAGAAATCGTTCAAGTTTGCAAAAGTGTAATTACCATAATTGTCTCTGATAAATACGTTTCTTGCTTTTGTATATTCATTATCTGTACCAATAGTAAAACTATGGTTTCCTTTAATAAATTTAAAATAATCTAAGAAAGCAAAATTCTTCTGAGTTAATAAGTTAGCTGTAGAAAAGTTTTCAGTACCAAACACAAATCTACCTGAACCATCATTTATAGTTACTCTTGGAAATGCTTTTCCTAAAGGACCTCTATCATCTGTAACATCAGTAAAAGTTAATAATAATTTATTGGTAGCACCTTTTTTGAAAATACTACGTAACTCAGCAGAACCAGAATGTGTTACGTTTGGCATTAAATAGCCACCATTGTAAAAGTTAATAGAAGTGTTAGAGCTTGTAGGCACATTAAATCTATCAGATTTGCTATATCTATAAGATAAAGTAAGTTTATGAGTGGTATTCAAATTCCAATCAATCTTTGCAGCTAATCTATTAGAGTTTACTTCTTCAACATTATTTTCATATCCACCGGGGTCGTACCCATAACCACTTAATTTAGTCATTAGAGCAGTAAAATTAGGGCTATTTAAAGGTGTAGTACCTGCATAAGTACCAGTCCAAGGTTGCGGTCTGTCGTCTCTAACTAAATCAACATTTAAAAAGAAGAAAGCTTTATTTTTTACAATTGGGCCTCCAACTCTAAAACCATAAGTTTTGCTAGAAAACTTGGCTAATTTAGTTGCAAGTTTTTTATCGCCATTAGGTGTTTTACCTGTTAAATCTTGGTTGCGGAAGAAAGTATAAACAGAAGCTTGCAATTTATTAGTACCACTTTTAGTTGTAGCATTAATACCAGCACCAGTAAAATTACCAATAGAGGCATCGTAAGGAGAAAGGATAATTTGAATTTGATCTATTGCATCAATTGAAATTGGTGAAGAACCTGTTTGGCCACCATTAGTACCAGATGAAGCTAAACCAAATTGGTCGTTATTAGCAGCACCATCCACATAAAAAGAGTTATAACGATTGTTTTGCCCACCAAATGAAACTCCAGCTAAGTTACCATCAGAGCTTGCCACTTTTGCTTGTGGTACAAAACGTAAATAGTCTTGTAAGTTTCTACCAACTGTTGGTAAGTTATCCATTTTTTCTTTAGTAATAAAAGTTTCGGCACCTCCTTTACTAGTAAAATCAGTTGTTTTTTTAGAAGTTGTTTTAACAGTTACTTCTCCTAAATCAGTAGCTTTTGCAACTAAAATAAAATCTATCTTGTAAGTTTCACCTAAGCCAAGATAAATATCACTTTTTTTCTCATTTTGAAAATTCACAAAAGAAACAACAATACTATAAGGGCCTCCAGGGTTCATGTTACTGATGTCGTAACGACCACCAGAACGAGCCTGTACTTTATATACAGTTCCAGTTGGTTCATGCGTTGCAATAACTGTAGCACCAATTAATGCCTCTCCAGTAGTGGTTTTTACCGAACCACTTAGTGTACTGGTTGTGTTTTGTGCTACAACAATTGCTGGCAACATAAACAATGCCAATACAAATTGTAGTAAATGTTTTTTAAGCATAATTTTGATATTTGTTTTTGCAAAGAAAGTGAATAAAGTATAATAATCTGTAACAATGCGTTAACAAATTTTTATTTTTTTTATGTTTTTGTGCATAAACTGTGCAATTTTTTTTCTTTTTTTAATTTTTAGCATGTTTAAGTAAAAAATTTAGATGCATTTTAGCCAAACAAGGTTTAGGCGTACATTTGCATTCTTTTAAATTGATTTAAGGTTAAAACATGTTACATACTATTGCCGAAGCCATAGAAGATATTAAAAATGGCAAAATGATTATTGTTGTGGATGATGAAGACAGAGAAAATGAAGGGGATTTTATTATTGCTGCACACTATGCTACACCAGAAGTGATTAATTTTATGAGCAAAGAGGGTAGAGGCTTAATTTGTGTTGCCCTAACAGAGCAAAGGTGTTTGGAACTTGATTTACAGCCAATGGTTAATTCTAATACCTCTTTACACGAAACTGCATTCACTATTTCGGTAGATTTAGTAAGTAACGAAACTACAACAGGCATTTCTGCTCAGGATCGTTCAAAAACTATACAGGCCTTAATTAATTCAGCAACAAAAGCATCAGATTTAGGAAGACCTGGGCATATATTTCCTTTAAAAGCAAAAAATGGAGGTGTTTTAAGAAGAGCAGGGCATACAGAAGCTACTGTAGATATTGCAAGGCTTGCTGGTTTAGAACCTGCAGGAGTATTAGTAGAAATTATGAATGAAGATGGTACAATGGCAAGGTTGCCACAACTTGTAGAAATTTCAAAGAAATTAAATCTTAAAATTATTTCTATAAAAGATTTAATTGAATATAGACTGAATAAGGATAGTTTAATTGAAGAATTAGTTAGTGTAGATATGCCTACTAAATACGGCCATTTTAATTTAGTTGCATTTAAAGAAAAATTATCTGGAGCCGAACATTTAGCATTAATAAAAGGTTCTTGGCAAAAAGATGAACCTGTATTAACCAGGGTGCATAGTAGTTGCTTTACAGGAGATATTTTAGGCAGCTTTAGATGCGATTGTGGCGAACAACTTCATTCTGCAATGCAAATGGTAGATAAGGCAGGTAAAGGAGTAATTCTTTATATGAATCAAGAAGGAAGAGGAATTGGTTTAATAAATAAATTAAAGGCCTATAACCTTCAAGAAAATGGAATGGATACCGTTGAAGCTAATTTACATTTAGGGTTTAAAATGGATGAAAGAGACTATGGCGTTGGAGCTCAAATTTTACGCCATCTTAATGTAACAAAACTTAAGTTACTGAGCAACAATCCACGTAAAAGAGCTGGCCTTGCAGGTTATGGATTAGAGATTGTAGAAGTATTACCAATAGAAGTTACACCAAATACACATAACGAAAAGTATTTAACAACCAAAAGAGATAAAATGGGTCATACAATTTTAAAATAACTCGTTTTATTTAGTAAGTTTTGTACAACAATTTTCCAGCTTTTTCTAATCATTTATTTGATGCAATTTTGCAATAACAATGCATACAATTGAACCATATTATAATTGGAGGCATATTTATATTTCGGAAGAAGATAAAAGAAGCCCTTTTTATAAAAGATTTTACAGCGAGTTTGAATATACCCAAACCGTTTATAATTATTTTATACATCCTCAATGGGACTTTTTTGGTAGCAAAACTTTATACCTTAAAATTATTTATGTAGATTATGAATTGAATTTTGCCATAATTGAATTAATTGGCGAATGGAATGATGCTATAGAAAATGATATTATGGAATTAAAACGTGAGGTAATTGATAAACTAATGGAAGAGGGTATTTTTAAATTTATTTTAATTGCAGAAAATGTATTAAACTTTCATAGTGGAGACAAAGAATATTACGAAGAATGGTTTGAACAAGTTACAGATTCTAATGGTTGGATTGTAGCTTTAAATATGCCAGATGCAACCCAATATGATTTTAAAAAAAGAAAATTAAATTATTTTATTGAGTTGCAAGAGTTAGAAAATTGGCGTGTGTACAAGCCCTATCATTTATTTAAAAAAATAGAGGTGGAATTAAATAACAGATTAACTTAATGCAAAAAATATTTTTAATTAATTATTACAGCTTGTACCATTTGTAGGAGGCAATTGCTCATCAATTACATTTTTTAAGGTATAAAAAACATCTTTTCTAGCATCAGATAATTCTTTTTTTGTAAATAATATCATACCATAATTTCTACATTTATCTATTACACACCATATACCTTCAAAATTAGTAGTACCAAAAACTGCAGGCTTATTATTGATATCTTTTTCCAATATCCATGCACCTAATCCATATTCAAAATTTTCTGCAGCTTTAGGCATATAGGTAACCATACTTGGTGTATAAGTAACAGTAAGCATGGTATTAATAGTTTCTTCTTTTAGTATTTGTTTACCATTAAACATGCCCTTATTCATTATCATACTTAAAAAATTGGCAAAATCATTTGCTGTACTTACAGCACCTGCAGCAGGGTTAGGGCAGCCACCACCAGATGGAGAAAAGCTAGTTCCTTTCATGCCTAATGGCTTAATCACATTTTTAGAAATAAGTTGTTCAAATTTTTTCTTAGTAATAACTTCAATTACTCTTGCAGCAATATTTATATGCATTTCTGCATACCAAAAATCGGATCCTGTATTTGCTCTAATCTCTTTTTTAGCATAGCTGTTAACCATTTCTTCTAAACTATTAAATTTAGAAGCCTCTTTAGAAGAGCTTGCACCTTTTTTAAAATCAATTCCTGTTAATTGTGCTAAACAATGCCCAATAGTGATGTATTTTTTTAGATAGGGTATATAAATAGGAATATAATCGGCAATTTTAGTATCTAATGTTATGGTGCCATTTTCAATATATTGCATTATTAAAACAGCAGTTAGCCACGAGCTTGCACTACCAATTGGGGTTTGTGCTCTTTCATCATAATAATCATCCGTTTTCTTTTTATAAATTACTTTTCCATCTTTATAAACCATTAAAACAGCTTCGTTGCCAAGTTGTTTTTTATTTTGCATTAATACTGGGTTTACAGCATCTGCATTAAATTGTGCTTTAGAAAAATTAGTTAGAGAAAATAGGAAACATAACATTACTAAACGAACAAGCATAATAAAAAATTTAAAAACAATATTAATAAATCCGAATTGTTTGAGTAGAATTATTTTATAAACAAACTTTT
>JAIBAV010000063.1 GCA_019695015.1 Chitinophagaceae bacterium | reverse complement strand
AGGTTTTATTAGGAACTGTACAGAGAATACTTGATATTTAAGAAGCATTTTTAAAGAAACATACTTAATATCAACCTTAGCCTCTACAGTTTGTCATCCTGAGCGTAGCGAAGGAACTTTAATTCTATGTCATTCCGAGTTTGCGAGGAATCTCTATTCTTAACTTTACAGTTGCTTCGTTGCCTCAGCATGACAGTAAGTGTACATTGTCATTCAGAATGACAAACCTTTTTTGTTTTACTTTATTCAATATGTCATCCTGAGCGAAGCGAAGGATCTCCTTATGTTTTATTCCAAAGCACTTGCAGATTCTTCATTTCATTCAGAATGACAAACCTTTTTTGTTTTACTTTATTCAATATGTCATCCTGAGCGAAGCGAAGGATCTACTGATGGTTTGTACCAAAGCACAAACAGATGTTTCGTTTCACTCAACATGACATTGTTGTTTTTGTTTCATCTCATTCGGAATGACATAAATCTAAACCGATATATTATTTAAACATATTAGATTTACAACAATTTCTTACTAATTTTCCACCAGATAGTGTATTAAATGGTAATGAATGGAGTAATGATTATAAGTTATCAAATATAGACGGTGGTAGTTTATATGATGCTTGGGAGGATTTATGTCGTGAATTAATTATTTCCCATAATTATCCTAAGGAAAAAGCACAAACTTATGCAAACTTAATATTGATGAAGTATTTTTTTAACACAGGAGTAGATTTATATATAAAAGGTGATGATGGGGCAATGCATCTGTATATTCTTTATCCTTCATCTTTTATCACGCATCATTCTACTAACTAAATACCATCGAATAAATAAGGGTTGGTTCAATATGAATTACATTATCCTTTATAAAACAAATCCAAATAAAAAATTAAGCCAAACCCTGTCAATTTCTGAACTGTTTAGTGTACTGCTCATGCTGTTTACAACAGGTGAATAGCCTATATAAAAACCCCCATAAATTTTTCTATTAGGGGGCTGTCTTTGAAATCCTAAGTTTACAAAAACACCTGTAAGTCCATTATTATCTTTTTTAGCTTCATTGATAGCAAACAAACTGTGTGTTCTTACAAAAGGCTCAAGACCTAAATACCAACCTGAAAAATTTTGAATAGTTTTATTACGTTCCTCTCTGCGTTTTATATTAAAATAATACCTTGCTTCAACAGATGAAAGCAAACTGGTTTGTATTCTTACTCTGCCTTCACTTAATCCTGAACTTATGCCCATTGCAGAGTTTAAGCCAATTTTACCTGCTATGCTAAGATTTTGTTTTAATTTATGTTCATAATGTACTCCTAAGATATTTACAGGAGCAGCTATATAAGTTCTAAAAATATTGGGTTCAATTATTTTAGTGTAATCCTCCTGATTGTATGACTTAATAAAAAAAAACAAAAAAGTAACTGTAACTAAGTATCTCATAAAGCTATTTTTATTATAACCTAACAATTCTAATTCCATACCACTTACAGCCAACTCTTGCTCTACCACTAAAAGAACCTGCCTTCATTTCATAGCTATAAGTAGTACCATTTCCCCAAGGAGTACCTATATTCCAATCAAATCTCCAAACATTTACATGAGAATATCCTTGACTTTTAGCTCCCTCGGCTAATGTATATCTTACTTTATTGGCTTCCTTTAAAGCACTAACTCTCTTAGCATGATTGGCATATCTTGTAGGGTAGCTTGGGTCTATATTAGCAATCAAGGAATTTACAAATGGTGAGAAATAATTATGAAATTGGTTATTCAAAATACTATTCAAAGTGCCGTTTAGATAATTGCTAACTGTAGCTTTAGATATATTTTGATTAAAAGGCAAATTAACATTAACGCGTATATCCAAAACTTCTTCTAAAATATGATTTCCAATTTGTAAATTGAAAAGCCCATTAAATTGAGGTGCAGGTAAGGTATTATATACTTGTGGAGTTGGTATTACATAGTCTGTATGTAAATCCATATTTTCAACATTTAAAATAATTTCATCTGCATATGATTCACCCCAATATTTAATGCCTAAAAACTTTCTCTGTCTTTGTAGTTTCCCTCTAATACCTACAGTTCTCAATACACCAAGTGATAAAAAGTTAGTTTTAAATGTTTCAAACTTAAACCTTCTTGTATTAGATTCTACATATAATACTTCATTTCTCTTAAAATCAGAATCTACATCATATGTAGCATATTGAAAATCATTAGGCAGAGTAATAGAACATGGTGGCACATAACCTCCCCCTGGGCTAGTTATACCTGGGTCTGAATCATCATATAAAATGTTTACTGGGGCTGGTACTCTATCAATTCCATTTTCTACTCTGTATGAACCATCTGGCAATGGTATTTCCCCTGGCAAGGGTGTAATATTGGGGTCATATAATATTTCATCTTCATGCTCTTCATATAATTCAAAGAAGTTATCTATTTTATCGTTTACAATTTTAAATACTCCTATTCGTGTAACTTGAAACAATGTATCATCTATTATTATTTGTAAATCTTCGTTTAATATTGCTGCATCTATCTCATATTCTGCTACAAAATATTTCATATCGTATATGTATTGAGCGGTATCTACTTGCTAGATATTGTCATCTGCTGTTCTATTTTGGTATTGACTATTACGAAACTTGTTGAAATATTTTTGTAAGCTATTAAAACTTGAAGGGATAATATTATTAGCATTATCAGAGTTATTTTCTAATGCCCTATAAGTTTTAATTAAATGTTCCCTTGAATCAAAAACTAGAACGCCATTTTTAAATTTTCCATCTTTGCGTATCATCGGAATTTTAATATCAATCTCATTAGTTATGGATGGCTGTTCTTTTTTGCAAGCACATAATAAGAGAATAGCAATCAAAGAAATAAAAATCTTATTTCTCATAAATATTTTTTTGCAAGAGTAATATTTTTTTATTAAATAATTAATTTATCGTCTATAGTTTCTTTTAAAAAAATGATTTTAGTTTTGGAACATTCAAATTATTATAAAGAATACTTAAACACTTATGCTTCATTAATTGTAAATCAAAATGCAGGTTTACCTGTTAAGTTATTAATGAGAAATGCAGAAGGGTATTTTAAAGAGCTTAAATTTGAAGAACAGGGAACAGGGAAAAATAAAAAATACATTATTAAAATTTGCAAATAATGCTATATGAAAAAGTTAATGATAATATTAGGAATAATGGTTTTATTGGGTATAAAATTAAACGCCCAATCACCTGTTACAGATACCCTGCAATGGCTGAAAACCAATATAGAGCAAAGAAAAAATTTGTTTATCAATAAACCCCTAAGCGTATTATTGGATAGTTTAAAAGAATTAAAACAGGGAATAGTAGAATATACTGGTCCAGATTGGTATGCAATTGGGAACTTAAATGATACTATTTGGACTACAAGAATAAATCTTTATTTTGAGGAAATGACAGGTAGTGCAAAAGAAGAAATGCATCATAACGTTTTTTATTCTAATAATTTTAAAGATACATTGAATACTCATATTAAAATACTAAGAATAAAGTTTACTCAGCCTGTAATTTTTCTTAGAAAATGGTGGTCTTATAACAGCGATACTTTGGGTTCTAATGAATGGTTACCAAAAGTAGCAGCCTTGTATAAAAATGCCATTGTAAAAGATGTAAAAGTGGATGAATATTAATGAAAAAGATAGTGTTTACCTTTTTTAGTTTTCTACACCAACAAAAAATAAAACCATGTCATCCTGAGCGAAGCGAAGGATCTACTAATAGTTTGTGCAAAAGCACTTGCAGATCCTTCATTTCATTCAGAATGACAAACCTTTTTTGTTTCAATTTATTAAATCATTTCATCCTGAGTACTCATAGTTTGTCATCCTGAGCGTAGCGAAGGATCTTTAATTCTATGTCATTCCGAGTTTGCGAGGAATCTCTATTCTTAACTTTACAGATGCTTCGTTGCCTCAGCATGACAGTAAGTGTACATTGTCATCCTGAGCAAAGCGAAGGATCTACTGATGGTTTGTTCCCCCCAAGGTACTATCTTATAAACTGTGTATTACTACTTTATTTTTTTCTTTAAAGTATTAATTTTTGAAGTGAATTTTTTAAGTTCTTTCTTTTGCTGATTGATAAAAGTATTCTTTTCGGGGTTGCCTAATACACTATACATTTCTTCATTAGTTTCATACACCATTTTTCTAAATTCATTGGTATAGTCTTTCTCTCTAGATTCGCTAATGCCTTTTGTAATCCATTCTTGCATAACTAAAGCTTTGTTTAATAAATTATGCAAACCATTTAAGCTTAAAACTGAAATTTTAGTATTATCATTTTCTACCAAACAAGCTATGGCATGTTGTAATTTATGTGTATTGTAATTATTTGCCTGAGTTTGGTAATACTTATGTACAGCATCCCATGATTTGATGTTGCCGTTTTTAATTTTTTCTTTTAATGTTTTTAAAGCAGATTCAAGCATTAACTGACCACCAATATTTAACCATTTTTTTCTGCTATAAGTCTTAGGTAAATTGGCTTTAATTTTATTCCAGTTAGTTAGTTTCTTTTCTTGTATATAATCTAATAATGTAGTTGTTGCATAAAAACTAATTAAATCTTTAAACAAATGATAAGAAGTGATAACCTTATAGATCACTACTTTTCTTTTACTATTCTCAAAGCTATCCACCAAAATTTCTATATCATTGATAGATTTATCTTTTGCAAGTAAAAGCTCTTTTCCTTTAGCTTTATTTTCTTGGGCAGTGTATTTTTTATTTTGGTTGTTTGCTTTGTACCATGCTTTACCTGTAGCTTCCTCCATAATTTCTAATGCAGTAAACATTTCATTAATGGTATCGGGGGCTAAATAATTGTACTCAATTAATAATTTTTTTTCTACCCTTTTATCTCTATCAATATATTTCCAATTATTTCTGGCTAGTGCATACATGTTATACATGAACCAGTAACCAGGCATAATGCTTAGCTCGTTTTTACTTAGTTCGTTATATACTAATGCAAAAGGTATAGGTATATTCAGTTCATACAAATAATCGCTTTTTGCTAAAATTGTATAAGATGCAAATTGGCTGTTATGCTTTAAACTTACACAGAGGCCAGGCCAAAAGCCACGTCCTGCAACTATCTCACCATCTGCAGCTCTAGAGTTGTGATTAGAGCCAATGGTAGCACCTGCTGCAATATTACTTTGCCCCATAATTAGTGCTGCACATAAAAATGAGTTGTTGTGATGTTGTTCGTGGGCAGGATAAATTAATGAGTTTAATACCTCGCAACAAGAAATGGTTGCATTGTTACCTAAGTAAGAATTGATTAACCTGGCACCATATTTTAATTGAGAGTGTGAAGCCATTATAAAACGAACAGCTTTTACACCATAAAAAACTCTACATCCATAATCTATAATACCATTTACTAATTCACAACCTTCTCCAATTTGTGTTTTGCCTTCCTCTCCTGAATTAATGGTTAGGTTTTTTAATTTGTTAGAGCCTTTTATGTATGCATCATTACCTATCCAAGTATCTTTAATAATAGCAGTATTTTTTATCACAGTTCTGTGCCCAACTTTTCCGTAATAGCCTGTTCTATTATCAAATCTTGCTTCGGTAAATTCTTTGAATTTGTTTAATAATTCTACATCATCTCTGTATTTGCTCCATAAAAAAGCATCTGCAGTTAACATGCCATTAAAAGGTAAAATACTTCTGCCTGCATTTTCATTGCAAATTTCTAACCAAATTCTTCGGTTTTCTGTTTCGTTTTGCTTAATAATTCCATTGCCAAATTTTGCAAAATTAGTAGTGGTTAATTCATTAACATTTACAATGATAACTTCGTTGCCTATAATATAATGCGATAAGTATCTAACATTATCTATACAAACATTATCACCAAAATCGCAGCTAATAATGGTTGAATTGTATAAACCAACAGGCACTTTTAAATCGCTGTATTCTAAACAAAAAGGCTCTAGTTTTCCTATTCTAACTAAGCCATAAAATTTGCAGTCGTTAACTAATTCTGGGTTAAAAGCATTGCTTACTAAAATATTGTTCCAGTTATCGCTTGTATTTCTATTGCGTACTAAAACTTCAATTTCATAAGCAGTAAGTTGGCGATAATTAATGCCACTTTTGTTTTGTAAATCTCTTAGGTAATATTCATCTTTACCTTTTGGTATATGCTCATTTTTAATAAAGCCATAACCCAAAGAGGATAAATGGCTTTTTTTAATATTGTTTTGAGGCATGTATTAAAGTTGAAATTTTTATACAGAAAATTTTCTATATATAATTTAAAAATAAAAATATTTATTCAACTGTTACACTCTTAGCCAAATTTCTTGGCTTATCAACATCTAAACCTTTGGCTACACCAACATAATAACTTAATAATTGTAATGGAATAACGCTTAATAATGGTGCTATTACTTCATCTGTATCTGGTACAAACATTACATCATTAGCCATACCTGGTATAACAGTATCATCATTGGTTGCTACTGCAATTATTTGCCCCTTTCTTGCTTTAATTTCTTGCACATTGCTTACAATTTTTTCGTAATACGAATCTTTTGTTGCAACAAAAACTACTGGCAGGTTTTCATCAACCAAAGCAATTGGGCCATGTTTCATTTCTGCAGCTGGGTACCCTTCTGCATGAATGTAAGAAATTTCTTTAAGTTTTAAAGCACCCTCTAAAGCAACAGGAAAATTATACCCACGACCTAAAAATAAAAAGTCGGAAGCATTTTTGTATTTTTCTGCAATGCGTTCAATAGTAGATGTATCTGCTAAAATTTCTTTTACTTTTTCAGGAATGTTGTGTAGATCTTTCATTAATTGAATATATCTATCCTGTGTAATTGTTTGTTTGGCATTTGCAATTTTTAAAGCCATCATTGCTAAAACTGCTAGCTGACCAGTAAATGCTTTTGTACTGGCAACGCCAATTTCTGGGCCAGCATGTGTGTAAGCACCTGCATGGCTTATACGAGCTATACTACTACCAACAACATTAACTACACCAAAAATAAATGCACCTTGTTCTTTTGCTCTTTCTAGAGCTACTAAAGTATCTGCAGTTTCTCCACTTTGAGAAATAGCAACTATAACATCTCCTTTATGAATAATTGGATTTCGGTATCTAAACTCACTTGCATATTCTACTTCAACAGGTATTCTACACAATTCTTCTATCATATACTCTGCAATAAGCCCTGCATGCCAACTAGTGCCACAAGCCACCATAACAATTCTTTGTGCATTTTTTAATGCATCTATATTGTTTTCAATTCCACTCATCATTATTTGTCCTGTATCTGGCAATAATCTACCTCTTAAACAATCATAAATAGTATCTGGCTGTTCATGAATTTCTTTCAACATAAAATGGTTGTAACCACCTTTTTCAATGGCAGCAAGTTCCATATCTAATTTAGTAATAAAAGGAGTTTGTTTTTCGTTGCCTAAATTTTTTAGAATAAGTTCATTGGGCTTTACAATGGCAACTTCATAATCATTTACATACACTACTTCTTTGGTGTATTCAATAATAGGGCTTGCATCGCTTGCTAAAAAATGTTCACCTTTACCAATACCAATTACAAGAGGGCTGCCTTTACGTGCTGCAATAATTGTTTCTGGGTCGTCTTCGCTAATTAATAAAATACAATATGCACCTACAATTCTTTTCAGTGCAATTCTTAAAGCTTCTTCTAAAGGACAGTTATTGTTTTTTTGAATATCTTCAATAAAGTTCAATAAAACTTCTGTATCTGTATCGCTAGAAAAAGTATAACCTTTATTTATTAAATCTTGTTTTAGCGAAGCGTAATTTTCAATAATGCCATTATGTATCATGGCAAGTTTTCCATCATTGCTTTGATGGGGGTGGGCATTTCTATCACTTGGTTCACCATGCGTTGCCCAACGAGTATGGCCAATTCCAATAGTGGAATCTACATCTTTACCAACAACACTTTCTTCCATTTCTGCCACTTTACCTTTCTTTTTATAAATATGTAATCCTCTTTCGTTTTTTAGTGCAACACCTGCACTATCATATCCACGATATTCTAAACGTTTTAAACCTTTTAAAACTACAGGGTAAGCTTGTCTTTTACCTGTATAACCAACAATTCCACACATAAGTATTTAATTATTAATGATGTTATTACTTTATTTATTCTAAATAACCTACAAATTTAAGGTATTGTAGCCAAAGTAAATAAGTTGTAGATTAATAACCTTTTTAGGAAAATTATTTTGCTAATTTGCCAAACCATTTTTTAGACATTGTGAGTAAAACAACTCCTGCAATTACTAATATTAATGAAATAATTTCGGCTTGGGTTATTTTCATTCCTGCTAAATTATAGGTTGCATTCACTCTTATTTTTTCTATAAAAAACCTTTCGGTTCCATTGAAAATAAGATATAAGCCTGCTAGCTGTCCTGGTATTTTTAACTTACTTCTTACTGCCCAAAGAATTAAAAATAAAATTAAACAAGCTGTTAACTCATAAAAAGGAGTTGGAAAAACAGGGAGGGGTAAATAATTGCAATGTACACCGGAACAGTTGGCTAATGCAACACCATCGCCTACAACATTATGAGGATAAGTATAACCAAACATCCAATTTGGTAAACCTAAAAAAGGCTGAATACTCATATGGTGCATTTGTTCAATTGTTCCAAACTTACTGCTTAAATAAGCACTATGAGTGTGTAATGCATTTGTAAATTGTTCGGGTGTTGCTAAAATGCTTTCTCCAATATTATTACTAATAAAAGCACTGTTAACAATACCCCAATCTCCATCACCAGCAACCTGGCAACCAATTCTTCCTAAAGCATAAGCCAACATCATAGCAGGTGCAAAAGCATCGGCTAAATAAATAATGCCTATTTTATGTTTTTTTGCATAAACAATAATGGCAATGGTGGCAACAATTAAACCACCATAAAAAGTTAACCCACTAAATAGTAAAGAGCCTACATCTTGTTTACCTTCTTTTACCGCTTTAAACATAGAAAAAAATGCTGATGGGGCTTCTAGAATATCAAATAATTTAGCACCAGCAAAACCAAATATGGCTGCATAAATTACTAAATCACCTACACGATCATGAGGCCAAATTCTAATAGTTCTCTTTTCAGGTGTGGGTAATTTTAGTTTATTTTTTTCATTGTATTTTATCCATGCAAAAACGCCACCAACTAATAAACCCATCCACCAATTTCCTTGACCAGAAAAAATATATAGTTGCGGATCGCTAAAAGCATTTGGTAAAAAAAAGCCTCCTAATATTTTAAACCCAAATATAAAACCTAAGAAAAAATGTATCATTAATTCAGATGCAGAGGCAGGCTTGCCTACAATTATTTCTTCTTCGGTATAAACAAATAAGCCTTGTTTTTGCTTACGTTTAAGCTCTTGTGTTAAAGCCCATGCAGCACCTATAAAAGCTATTGCTACAAAAAAGCCAAATGAATTGATGATTTTAAAGCCTTCTATTTCTATACCAAAAACTTCTTTAAAAAAATAATATAAATTAGGGTACATACTACTGATTTATGTTGCAATGTTAAACAGAAATAACTAATATGTTTACTAATAATTATAGTTTGATTTGAATAGCCTATTTTGTGTAAAATATTTATATATCTTCAACCAAATTTTTAGAAGGGTGAAAAATAGAATTGTTCTACTATTACTAATGTTGTTTTGTGTAATAAATTCCTTCTCGCAAAACAATTATTGGCAGCAAAAAGTAGATTATAATTTAAAAGTTAGTTTAAATGATACTGCAAATACTTTAGATGGTTTTGCCACTATTACTTATTATAATAATTCGCCAGATACTTTACAATTTATTTGGTTTCATTTATGGGCTAATGCCTATAAAAATGATAAAACTGCTTATACTAAACAAGCATTAGAGAACGGAAGTACAACATTTTATTTTAGTAATGATGAGGATAGAGGCTATATTAATCAGCTAAACTTTAAAGTAAATAATGTAACTGCATTAACTGAAGTGCATCAACAATATACCGATATAATAAAATTAATTTTACCAAGTGCATTACCTCCTCAGCAATCTATTACCATTACTACTCCCTTTTTTGTAAAAATTCCTGCTTTGTTTTCAAGAATGGGTGTAAGTAAGCAAAATTATTTTATTACACAATGGTATCCTAAGCCAGCAGTTTATGATAGAAAAGGTTGGCACGAAATGCCTTATTTAGACCAAGGCGAATTTTATAGTGAATTTGGAGATTTTGATGTTCAAATTATTTTACCCGATTCTTATATTGTTGCTGCAACTGGTGAGTTACAACAAACTGATTTGTTACATACTTTAAAGAAACTAGGAAAAGAAAAACCAGAAAAACAAGCCAATTATTTGAATTATTTAAAGGAAGAAAAGCAAAAAAAAATATCTCCCTCTAAAACCTCTAAAGTAACAGCTACCAAACATAGCCCAACATTAACTGCCTATAACTTTAAACAAACTAATTGCCATGATTTTGCATGGTTTGCTTCGAAAAATTTTATTCTGCAATATGATACTGTTAAACTTACTACTAAAACTGTAGATGTATTTACTTTTTATTTACCACAGCAGTTGAAAGCATGGAATAAGAGTATTGCTTATGCTAAAAATGGTATAAAAAAATATAGTAATTGGGTTGGAGAATATGCTTATAATACAGTATCTGTTGTTGCTGGGTTTGAAAATGAATTTAGTGGTGGAATGGAATATCCTACAATTACTGTAATTACAACAAATACTGAAGGGAAAAGGTTAGACGAAACTATTGTACACGAAATTGGACATAACTGGTTTTACGGGGTGTTGGCAAGCAACGAAAGAAAACATGCGTGGATGGATGAAGGCATGAATACTTTTTATGAAAAAAAATATATGAAGGAACAATATGCTAGTAATAATAAAAGTTTGCTTAGCAATTATTCTATAGATGTGCTTGAAAAAGTAGCCAATAGAACTATTACCAAAATTAAAAAATCTCAACCAATTGATACAATTAGTACAGCTTATAGTAACCTTAATTATTTTTTAATTGTTTATTCTAAGGCAAGCAGTTGGATGAAACAATTAGAAACAACTTTAGGAGAAGATAGTTTTAAAGAAGTAATGCAACAATATTATAATGATTGGAAATTTAAACATCCTTATCCTGAAGATTTTAAAAAAATAGTTATTAATAAAAACAAAGAAGCAGAGTTTTTGTTTTCTTATTTATACAATAAAAAAAATTTAGATACAGTAAGTTATAATAAAAAAATTAAACCGATTTTTATAGCCTCTTTAAAAGAAACAGAAAAGTATAATTATATAGGTATTTCGCCTTTGGCTGCATATAATTATTACGATAAGGTTTCTATTGGTGCTTTTATTCATAATTATCAGTTACCGCTCAATCGGTTTCAATTTTTTGTTGCACCTTTGTATGCCTTTGGCAGTAAGGAGTTTAACTTTAATGCAAGAGCAAGTTTTAATACTTATAAAGAAAAATATTGGCTAGAATTTGCTACGAGTGCATCAAAATTTACAATAGATAATTTTAAACCAACTAATGCTGCAACAATTAATCAACAAGTTGTAAAAATTGTTCCATCAGTTAAATACACTTTGTATCGCAATGATAAAAGAAGTACACTGCGTTGGGTGTTTCAAGCAAGAAGTTTTTTATTACAAGAAAATGGCTTGTTGTTTAAAACGTTAAATGGTGTTGATATTGTAGAAAAAACAACTGAAAACAGTTATATAAATCAATTTAAAATAACAACATTAGATAACAGAATACTGTATCCTTACAATTTTAATTTAACCATAGACCAAGGTAAAAGCTTTGTTCGTGCTGGTTTTACGGCAAATTATCATTTCAATTATAAAAATAGAAAGGGCGGAATTGATGCAAGATTTTTTGCCGGAAAATTCTTCTACACCTCCGATAAAACATTTATTAAACAGTACGAAACAGATAGATATCATTTAAACATGAGTGGTGCTAAAGGGTATGAAGATTATACTTACAGTAATTATTTTATTGGCAGAAATGAATTTGAAGGTTGGCAAAGCCAACAAATAATGCAACGTGATGGTTTTTTTAAGGTAAGTACAGATTTGTTAAGTAATAAGATTGGCAAAACAGATGATTGGTTAATGGCTTTAAATTTAAGTGGTAATATTCCTGATGCAATTAATATTTTAAATGTTTTGCCAATAAAAATTCCTTTAAAGTTTTTTGTAGATATTGGCACTTATGCCGAATCTTGGAAAGAAAACCCAGCGACAGGCAGGTTTTTATATGATGCAGGTTTACAACTGCCTTTGATTAAAGGGTTAGTAAATATTTATATACCTATTTTGTATAGTAAGGTATATGCAGATTATTTTAAATCTACATTAGGTTCAAAAAGATTTTCTAAAACAATTTCTTTCTCCATAGACTTACAGCAGCTTCAGTTGAATAAACTTAGCAGATATATTCCATTATAATTATTATGTATCAAATAAAAATTTTGTCATCATCTGAAATAGATATTTTTAAATGGGATAATTGTGTTCAAGAAAATTCTAATGGTTTAATTTATGCTTATAGTTTTTATTTAAACACAATGGCTGAGAATTGGCACGGTTTGATAATAAATGATTATGAAGCGATTTTCCCAATTCCTGTAAAGAATAAATTGGGTATTCAATATGCTTATATGCCTGCATTTACACAACAATTAGGCTTAATAGGAAATGTAAAAATTAATAATACAAAACTGATAAATGCTATTCATTCATTTTTAAAATATGGCTCTATTAATTTGAATTTTTCCAATAAAAACTTTACAGAAAAAATTGTAGAAAAGAATAATTTTATTATTGATTTAAAAAACAATTACTCTGTAATTCAGGAAAAATACAAAAAAACAATTGCATACAGTTTATCAAAAGCAGCAAAACATCATTTTATTTACACAAAAGATGATGACATAAAAAAGGCAGTTGCATTATATAAATTGTACAACCAAAACAACATGCCTCATGTAATAGATATAGATTACACCAACTTAAAAAAACTATTATTGCAACTACAAAAAAATAATAATGTTTTGGTACGAAAAGTAGAAAATGAAAAACAAGAACTAATGAGTATTGCTTTGTTAATGAAAGATATTAAACGTTATTACAATATATTAAACACAACCACAGAAGCAGGACGAAAAACTGAAGCCAATTATTTTTTGTACAACAATATTTTACAGGAATTATGCAATCAAAACATGTTGTTTGATTTTGAAGGAAGTGATTTACCTGGTGTGAAAAAATTTTATGAAAAATTTGGAGCAATTAATCAACCATACTTTAATTGGCATTTTAATAATTTACCTATACCTTTTAAATGGTTGAAGAAATAAATGTTATTTATTGTAAGTAATTTTTACATTAAATCTTTTCTCTGTAATTTTTAATACTGCAGCACCAGCATTACTAATTCTAATAATTAAATTTTTATTTTCTTTCATTTCGGGTAATGCACCTAAAACTTTAGCACAAATGCTTCTATTATTATTTGCAGTTATTCTTACAATAGTACCAGTAGGTATATCATTACATAGAACGTAATATTTTCTATTGGTCCAGCCGCTAGTTGATTTAAAAGTTGCAGCTTCGCCAGTTGTAGATACACTATTATCGCTATTTACAGAATAGCTAGTAACAAAAAAACCTTCATCATCGTTACCATTTGTTACAGGCTCTACTACAGGTTCTTCCTCTTCTTGCTTAGGTGTAGTGCTAGTTGTGGTTTCTGTTTCATCTTTTTTAGGTGGTTCTGTTTGGTCTATTGCAGTTGCGGTTTCTTGTGCATCGGTATTAATAATTCTTTCTGTTACAATGCTTGCTTTTTTTAAATCAACTCTTAAATGCCCAATGATAATTTTTTGTTCAGGCTTAATAATATCATTAACTAAATCATTCCACCCACGAATAAAATCTATTCTTATTTTTCCAAAATTTTGGCAAATTCTAAAAAGCGTTTCACCAGGTTTTACAATATGATATAAGGGAATTAAAGTTTCATTTTCTCCGCTTTGTCCATCTTGTGTAAAATTGTTTTTGCCCAAATTAATTTTTAAAATTTTATCGGTTGATAGAATATCGTTTTCTGTCATACCGTTTTGCGTGGCTAATTGAGCACTGGAAAAATTATATAATTTACTGATACTATACATTGTTTCTCCATGAGCAACTTTGTGTTGTAAGTATAAATTAGGGTATGAACCTTGCACTAATATTTTATTTTGAGCAAAAGATTGGTTTAAAATAAAAAATGTAAGTACTATACAGAAAATTTTTTTCATAATAATTTGGTACTAAGTAAGTTTATATTTTTAAAATTCTCCATTCATTTGGATAATAATTATTAATACGGTTATGTAATACTTTTATCCATCCTAATCCCAAGCCATTAAAAGTAATTAAAGTAAGTCCTTTATTGGTATTAATATCCAATTCTTTCTTAGCTAAAAACTTTAAAGCGTCTTCTTTATTTAACTCAAGAGTTGCAATATTACTTAAACTAATGTTACTAATTGCCAATTCATGATGAGGAACAAAATCTTTTCCTTTTACTTCACCAATAATTGTACCTACTTTTTTTAAATATAATAAATTTGCTAATTTTTCTACATCAGCATAAAAAGCAGTGTTTATACACTTAATTTCATTATTATGTTTAAAAAATTTCTTATCAATAGTACTTGTAATGAAATTTTTTATTAGTTCATTTTCGACGCTGGTTAATTTGCTTAAAAGTTGAAGGCTAAATTTATTGTTTTTAGAGAATTCATTTTTTTTAAAAACTGCAATAAAGAAACCTTCTCCCTTTATTTTATCAGGAAAAAATCTGTACCCTATAGCTTTATGCTTATTGCTTTTAGTAGATACAATACCCCAAGAAGGATTAATATTTATCTCTACACTTTCTACAGAAAAGTTATCAGCAATAAAATCTAATATTTGTTCATTTTCTTCTTCTGAATAGGAGCAAGTGGAGTAAATTAAATAACCATTTTCTTTTAGAGCTGTCATTACATTGGCAATAATTCTTTGTTGTCTTTGACTACAAAGTTTTACATTTTGTAAACTCCATTCATCTACTGCTGTTTTATCTTTTCTAAACATACCACTGCCGCTGCAAGGAGCATCAATTACAACAGCATCAAAAAATGATGTAAGGTTGGCAAATTGTTTAGGGTCATTATTACTAACAATAAAATTACCAGTACCCCATTTAGATAAATTTTCTACTAAAATGGCTGCTCTATGCTTTATTATTTCATTACTTACAATTAAACCATTTTTAAAATAACTGGCTAATAAAGTACTTTTACCACCTGGTGCAGCACAAACATCTAATACTTTTTTTTCTGTGTTATTAGCATATAGTTGTTTTATAATATGCCATAAAAACATACTACTTGCTTCTTGTACATAAAAAGCACCTGCATGAAAACTTGGTTCTAATGTAAAGGAAGGCCTTTCTTTTAAATAGTATGCATGGTTACACCAAGGTACTTGTTGTTGATATAAATAAGATAAGTTATTACAAACTTTTTCGTCATTTAGTCTAATGGAGGTAATAGGATTACTATTAGTATGAACTGCTTCGAAGCCCTCTCTATCAAAGCCATTAATATGCTGTATGGTTTGAATAAAATTTACTGGAAGCATACAATAATGATAGCTTTAATTTTAAAATAATTCTTCTAACTATTTTTGCCCTTAAGCATTGGAACAAAAGAAAATTTTTCAAATTCTTCTTCTAATAAAGTTCCATCTTTTTGTTTAGTTAATCTTAGCATTCTTTGCACTTCACCTTCATCTACAGGTATTACCATTTGTCCTCCAATTTTTAGCTGTTCAATTAATTTAGTTGGTATAAATGGTGCTGCTGCAGTAATAATTATTTTATCAAATGGGGCAAACTGAGGCAGTCCTTCAAAACCATCTCCATAAAAAAATTTAATATTAAGGTATTTATTTTTAAAAATAAATTTGTTATTCTTAACATATAAATTCTTTTGCCTTTCAATAGTAAAAACTGATGCACCCAATTCTGCTAAAACAGATGCCTGATAAACACTTCCTGTACCAATTTCAAGAACTTTATCAAATTT
The DNA here is from genome assembly GCA_019695015.1 of Chitinophagaceae bacterium. Taxonomy (GTDB): domain Bacteria; phylum Bacteroidota; class Bacteroidia; order Chitinophagales; family Chitinophagaceae; genus UBA1930. The sequence continues at coordinate 5,738 of JAIBAV010000063.1, read as the reverse complement.
TTTTACATTTAATAATTGTGTTTGGTAGGCAACAGTATAAGGTTGAGAAATTGTTTGTCCCTCGCCAATAGGAAATGCTCTGTCTTCATAAGCTATATTATCAAATGCAGGATCTAAAAAAAAATGTCGTGGAATATTGTTGATTGCATTTAATACATTTTCCTGGGTTATTCCTTTTTCTTTCAGTATGTCAATTAATTGCTTTCTTAAACCCTTGTGTCTATATGTATCTTCTCTTTTAATCATAATTAGCACAAATGTAACGGTAGTATGCACTGAGGAAAGTAGAGGTGGAAAACTAAAATTTACGAACATAGTTATTGAGAAAAAATAACTCTCAATTTGAAATTTTTACACATTTTTTTAGAAAATATTTGATAAGGAATAGTTTATATTTGTTTTATGAATCAAGACTTAAATCAAATTATAACATATTATGCAACTAAACCACATAAGGTGCTTAATGAATTATTATTGAATAAGTCTAAAGACAATTTAATTGCAATTCTTACTGATTTATTAACTGCTTATATTAACGATAAAAACTCATCAAGTTTAAGAGAATTTATAACAGTTTCAATAGCAGGTTATCAGCATAATAGCAAAAAATTAGGCTATAATGGTTATAAACAAAACTCTGCGATTGGAAGTAAACCAATTTCTTGCGAAGCAAAGCCAAAAAATATTCAAACAGAAGGATATGAGTTAAAAAAATCTAAACCAAAATTAAATGGAGAAGGAGGTTTTAATGATTATACAATTGAAAGATTAAATAAAGATGTTAAAGAAAAACTTAACCTTCTGTCAAGTGGGTTTATAGATGGGGAATTGCAGTACATTATTGAATTTCCTTTTAAAGCAGTTTATAATAAATTAAGGGAACAGCTTCCAGAAAGAAGAATTGTTGGAACTTATACAAGAATGGCTTCTTTTAATTTTAGTCATTACAGTAGTTATCCTGTAATTAAAATTATTTACTTAAATAAAAATGCAATTGAGAGAAACCAACAATACTTCAATAAAAAATTCTATCAATTTTTAATAGATAGCAAGTAATGAAAGGATATATCAATAATATTATCAAGGGCAATACATTAAGTGTTTTAAAAACTATAGATTCCAACTTAATAGATATAGGTATTACCTCACCACCATACAATAAACAAGAAAAGCACAAAGGCTGGTTGGTAAAAAATGTACAATATGATTCGTATAAAGATATAAAAACAGAAGAGGAATATCAAGAAGAACAAATCGAAATTTTGAATGAAATATTTAGAATAACCAAAGAAGGCGGATCATTTTTTTATAACCATAAAACAAGATGGGAACGAGGGCAAATGTTTCATCCTATACAATGGCTGGCAAAAACAAATTGGACAATAAGGCAAGAAATAATTTGGGATAGAATGATTGCAGCCAATATTAGAGGTTGGAGATATTGGCAAGTAGATGAAAGAATTTACTGGCTTTATAAACCCATTAACAAAAATAAAATAGGAATAGAATTAGAATCAAAGCATGCTTTGCTTACTTCTATTTGGCGTTTTCCTCCAGAAAATGGTAAAAAAAACCCGCACCCTGCACCTTTTCCATTAACATTACCCAGTAGAATAATTACTTCAATGCTTAATGATACAGATGGAATAGTTTTAGACCCTTATTGTGGTAGTGGAACAACTTTAGTTGCTGCTTCTTTATTAAACAAAAAATATATTGGTATAGATATATCAGAAGATTATATTCAATACGCAAAAGACAGATTACAAAATGCATCTTCCGAAATGAAAATTGTACTAGAAGAATTACAAAAACACATCGTTCAAAAAACTTTTAAACAAAGAAAACAGCAAGGAGCATTTACAGGGAAGCACAAAAACAATTCCAATACAGAAGAAGTACTTCAAGCGACAGTTAAACAATTGCATTTATTATAAAATCATTGCGATTAAGAACTGAATAGAGTTAATAATTCTATTTATATTTGCTCAATGCCATTAAAACGTAATTTTACCTACTGGATTGATAAAAGAAAATGGAAATATATTTTTCTTTTAGCTACTTTAGAACTTTCTATTTACAGATAATTTACATACTTATATTTTTTTTCAACTTTATAAATCAAATTTTTTATGGCTTATTATTATAAATCTGGAAATATTCCACCTAAACGACATATACAATTTAGAAAAGTAGATGGTTCTTTATATTCAGAACAAGTTTTTTCTACAGAAGGATTTAGCGATGATTATTCAATATTATATCATTGCCACCCACCAACACAAATAATTAAAACAGATACTCCAATAGATGTTGCACCTATTATTGCAGAAGAGAAAATGCTTAAGCATAGAAGCTTTGAAGGAATGAATATTAAACCAGTTAACGATTATTTACAAAGCCGAATTCCTGTACTTGTAAACAATGATTGCCACATGGTTTTAGCAGCTCCTCAAAAAAGTATGCAAGATTATTTTTTTAAGAATGCAGATGCAGACGAGGTGATTTTTATTCATGAAGGAAGCGGTAAATTATTAACCCAATATGGTGAACTTAGTTTTTCTTATGGCGACTATTTGGTTTTACCAAGAGGAACTATTTATCAAATAACTTTCAACGATAGTAATAATAGGTTGTTGATTGTGGAAAGCTTTAGCCCAATTCGTTTTCCCAAAAGATATATGAGCAAACATGGGCAGTTGTTAGAGCATTCGCCATTTTGTGAAAGAGATATTAGGGCACCTCAAAATTTAATAACCAAAGATGAACAAGGCGATTTTATTATAAAAACTAAAAAGAAAGGAATATTGTATGGTTTGCATTATGCTAACCATCCTTTTGATGTTGTAGGTTGGGATGGTTGTTGTTACCCTTATGCATTTAGTATTCACGATTTTGAACCTATTACTGGTAGAGTACATCAACCACCACCTGTTCACCAAACTTTCGAAGGTAATAATTTTGTGATTTGTAGTTTTGTACCACGCTTGTACGATTATCATCCATTGGCAATTCCTGCACCTTATCATCACAGTAATATTGATAGTGATGAAGTTTTATATTATGTAGATGGAGATTTTATGAGTAGAAAAAATGTAACTAGAGGCATGATAACTTTGCATCCTGCAGGCATACCACATGGACCACATCCTGGTGCAATTGAAAAAAGCATTGGTAAATTAGAAACAAAAGAATTAGCGGTAATGTTAGATACATTTCATCCATTAATGCTTACTAAACAAGCATTAGAAATAGAAAATGAAAATTATACTATGAGCTGGGCCGAATAGTTTTTTAAAAACATTGTAAACAAACCCTTGATAACATCAGGGGTTTATTTTTTTTCAACAATGCTGTATAACTTACCTTTTACAAGTTTCGGTTTGTATATTTTTATTGCCTTAAAATAATATTCAAATTTTCTACCATTATTATTAATTTTTGAAAGTTTGAAATTTTGTAACTAAAAAAACATTAGATGAATTTTAAAAATTTTCAAGTACCTTATCATATAAGCGATCAGTATGCAAAAAAAGCAGCCTATTTTTCTATGGAGTTTGCAATACACCAACCTTTAAAAATTTACAGTGGTGGTTTAGGCTTTTTAGCTGGCTCGCATTTACGTAGTGCTTATGAATTAAAGCAAAACATGATTGGTATAGGTATTTTATGGAAATATGGTTATTACGACCAAACAAGAAATCAAGACCAAACTTTACAACCCGTATGGTTAGAAAAAAATTACCATTTTTTAGAAGATACAGGAATTAAATTTCAAATAAAAATACATGATGCTCCAGTATGGGTTAAAATATGGTACTTAAACCCAGAAACTTTTGGTAGTGCACCATTATTTTTAATGAGTACCGATTTGCCAGAAAATGATTATGTTTCGCAAACAATTACACACCGTTTATACGATGCCAATGTATCTACCAAAGTAGCACAGTTTATTTTATTAGGTGTAGGTGGTGCAAAGCTTTTAGAAGAAATTGGTTTTAATACAGATGTATATCACTTAAACGAAGCTCATGGTATTTCTGCTGCATTTTATTTACTAGCAAATAAATATAAAACAGTAAACGCTTTAAAAGAGCATTTAGTTTTTACCACACACACACCAGAAGAGGCAGGCAATGAAAAACATGATATTTATTTATGTCATAAAATGAGTTATTTCTGTGGCTTAACAGTAGATGAAGTGAAAAAGCTAACAGGCCAAGAAGAAGATCAGTTTAATCATTCACTGGTTGCTTTAAGGTTTGCAAGAAAAGCCAATGCTGTATCACAATTACATGGTGTTGTAAGTAATAAAATGTGGAGTAAATACACAAATATTTGTCCTATTACTGCAATAACCAACGCACAAAATTTTAGTTATTGGGCAGATGAACCTTTGTATAGACATTTAGATGCTAATAACGATTGGGGCATTGATGATAGAAAAAGCTATTTAAAGAAAAGAGCTTTTGAAAACGTAGCAGATCAAACCGGAAAATTATTTAATCCGGAGGTTTTAACCATTGTTTGGGCAAGACGTTTTGCAGGTTATAAAAGAGCCGATTTACTGACGCATGATATGGAACGTTTTGAGAAATTAGTAAATAATAAAAACTTTCCGGTACAAATAATTTGGGCAGGAAAACCTTATCCGGCAGATTATCCAGCAATTTCTCAGTTTAATGAACTGGTTCATTTAAGTAAAAAATATAAGAACGTTTCTGTAATGATCGGTTACGAATTATTATTAAGCCGAAGATTGAAACAAGGGGCAGATGTATGGTTAAACAACCCTCGTGTACCAAGAGAAGCAAGTGGCACAAGTGGTATGACAGCTGCCATGAATGGTGCTGTAAACTTTAGTACAGATGATGGATGGATTCCTGAATTTGCTAAACCTGGTACTAATAGCTTTGTTATACCTAAAGCAGATTATGAAAACATGACCCAACACGATCAAGATATTTATGATTTATACAGAATGTACGATATTTTAGAAAGTGAAATAATTCCTATGTATTACAATGATAAAGATGCTTGGAGACAAATGGTAAAAAATGGAATGAATGATGTAAGAGTTCAATTTAATAGCAACAGAATGGCTCACGAATATTACGAAATAATGTATAAATAATAGTGTATAGAAAAACCAAAAAGCAAAACTCCGAAATATTTCATTCGGAGTTTTTTTGTACACTTCAACCTTTGTAAAAAGTAATTTAGAATGTAATAAATTTATAAACAAATAATAGATGCTTTTATTTATTAAATAGTTGCAAGTAATTTAAATGTGTATAAATTTTATAAAATTCATTTAGCTTTTTTGTATAATAAGTGAGATTATTTAAACCATTTCTTTGCACTCTCTCTACGATGTGGACAACCTGGCCAACAACAAGGTCGTTTCTTACCACTCAAAATATCTTCTTGTAATCGTAATATATGTTCTTTTCTAGTATGTTCTTGTTTTACTATTGTAACCCAACAAATCCACTCATTACGAGCAAGTGGAGTTAGTTTGTTCCATTTTTCTAAAAGGTCAATATTAGTAATTAATACTTCTTTAATATCGTCTGGTAGATTATGTACAACCCCTTCTTCTATGTTTATTTTTGTTTTTTTTCAGAAAGAAAATTCTTAAAAGCACTTTAGTGTCAAAAATAACACCTGTATTAATGGGTTTTTACACCGGTATAAAAACAATTACCAAATTAAAGACACCTTATTTATTTGTTTTC
>JAIBAV010000146.1 GCA_019695015.1 Chitinophagaceae bacterium | reverse complement strand
TTCTGGCAATAGTTATTAATTTACCAATCATACTATCGTAATAAGGAGGAATTGTATAGCCTGCATAAACGTGGCTATCTACACGAACTCCATGCCCACCAGGTGTATGTAAAGTAGTAATTTTTCCCGGCGATGGTCTAAAGTCGTTATAAGGGTCTTCTGCATTTATTCTACATTCAATTGCATGCATTCCGGGTTCATAGTTTTTTCCTGAAATTTTTTCGCCTGCTGCAATTTTTATTTGCTCTTTAATTAAATCGAAATTAATTACTTCTTCGGTTACGCAATGTTCTACCTGAATACGAGTATTCATTTCCATAAAGTAAAAGTTGCGATGTTTATCTACTAAAAACTCAATGGTACCTACGCTTTCATAATTTATTGCAGCAGCAGCCTTAATAGCAGCTTCTCCCATTGCTTTACGAAGTTCTGGAGTCATAAAAGGCGATGGTGATTCTTCTACTAGTTTTTGATGGCGACGTTGAATACTACAATCTCTTTCGCTCATGTGGCAAAAATTGCCATATTGGTCTCCTGCAACTTGTATTTCTATATGGCGTGGTTCTTCTACAAATTTCTCCATATAAATTCCATCGTTTTTAAACGATGCAGCAGCTTCTGCTTTTGCAGTATCGTAAGCCTTCTCTAGTTCTTCTTCTTTCCAAACAACTCTCATTCCTTTACCACCACCACCAGCAGTTGCTTTTAAAATAATGGGGTAACCTACTTTATTTTTTGCTAAATCTTTTGCTTGTTCAACACTTTGCAATAGGCCGCCACTACCAGGTACAACAGGTACGCCTGCAGCAATCATGGTTTCTTTGGCTGTTATTTTATCACCCATTTTATTAATCATTTCGGGTGTAGGGCCAATAAATTTTATACTATGATCGGCACATATTTGAGAGAATTTTGCATTTTCTGCTAAAAAACCATAGCCTGGATGAATTGCATCGGCATTGGTAATTTCTGCAGCAGCCATTATATGCTGAATGTTTAAATAACTATCGGCACCTGCTGGTTTTCCTATACATACTGCTTCGTCGGCAAAACGTACATGTAAACTTTCCTTATCTGCTGTTGAATAAACTGCAACGGTTTTAATTCCCATTTCTCTACAAGTACGGATTACACGTAATGCAATTTCGCCTCTATTGGCAATTAATATTTTTTTAAACATATGGAGTGATGCTAATTAAATAAAATTAAGGTTCCACTAAAAATAAAGGTTGGTCATACTCTACAGGGCTTGCATCATCTACCAAAACTTTTACAATAGTTCCTTTTACTTCGCTTTCAATTTCGTTAAACAGTTTCATTGCTTCTATAATACAAACTACCGAGCCTGGTGCAACGTCTGTTCCTACTTCTACAAATGGAGGTTTATCTGGAGAAGATTTTCTGTAAAAAGTGCCAATCATTGGGCTTTTTATAGTAATCAAATTATCTGCCTTGGGTGCAACTGCTGCTGGTGCTGGTGCAGTTGGTGCAGTTGTTGTAGCTTGTGCAGGTGCAACTGCTGCTGGTGCTGCAACATTATAAACCTGAGGTGTTGGTGCTGCAACTGTAACTATCTGTTCTTCTTTTTGTTTGATAGTTACTTTACCATCTTTATCTTCAATGCTAATTTCTCCAATATTACTTTTATTAATAATTTTAATCAGTTCGTGAATTTGTTTTAAATCCATAAAGCTAGTTTTAGGAGGTTAATGTGTTTTGTTTTTGTTAGAACTTTCTTAGTTAGTTTGTTAAGCAAGAAAGCAAAATAGGTAAAATTTCATCAAAATTGCGTGTTTTTAATTAAAAGTTGCCTTTTTTCTTAAAAAATGATAGATTTTTATGTACTTGCTAATTTAAACAATTTACCACTTTAGCTCTGCCGAAGGATCCCAAAAAATATTTTTAAAGTCAACTACTTTATCCTCTATAACATTTATTCCTTCTTTTTTTAATAATTCTTCCATTTTGGTTGGTGTAGAAAAGTGTATTTTGCCTGTTAGCATTCCGTTTCTATTTACAACTCTTTGTGCAGGTACTTTAGGTGTAGCAGTATGTGCTATATTCATTGCCCAACCTACCATTCTTGCACTCATTTTTACACCTAAATATTTTGCAATTGCCCCATAGGTTGTTACTCTGCCTTTGGGTATTAAACGTACTACTTCGTGTACATTTTCAAAAAATGAATAGGATTTGTTTTTATTTGTTGTTATAGTAGTTTTTGTCAAGTTGCTTATGGTTTAGATGGATTACTCTTAGAAGTCTTTTGTAAAGTAATTAAATCGGTTCTCTTTGGTTCTGGAACACTTTCATAATGATAGGGGCAGTGTTTACAACCATTACCACAGCAATACCCTTTGCTTAAATGAAACTTTTCTGTTAAAACCATTAATCCATTTTCCCAATAAAAATCTTCTCCTTCAATCATTTTGCTGCTCATGTAAAATAGATTTTAATTGGTTGTCTAATGCAAGTGGTAAGTTTTTATTTATTCTAAATTTTAAATAATGAATTTTATTGCTTTGTGCAATATCTAAAGCCTCATAATGTGTTTTAATTTTCAATTCTTCTTCAATATTATTTTCTACATAAGCATTATTATAATCTGTAAGCAGTTCTAAATTATATAAACCAATTACTGTTTTTGTAAATTGATAAAGGTTTGGGCTATCTGTTTTTAAATGTATAATGCCATTGGGTTGTAAAATTTGCTGATATAATCTTAAAAACTTAGGATGCGTTAGCCGTTTTTTTGCCTTGCTTAAACGAAGTTGAGGATCTGGAAATGTAATCCAAATCTCATTGATTTCATTTTCAGAAAAGTATTGCGTTATTTGGTCAATTTCGGTTCGTAAAAAAGCTACATTGTTAAGGCCTTCATCCATAGCTGTTTTTGCCCCACGCCAAATTCTATTTCCTTTAATATCTATTCCTATAAAATTTCTATTAACATACATTCTTGCTAAGCCAACAGTGTATTCTCCTTTACCACATGCCAACTCTAGTGTTATAGTATGGTTGTTTTTAAAAAATTTATGCCATTGCCCTTGCATATTTTCTGGATGTTCCAAAACATTGTTGAAAGTTTTAATAGCATTAAAACGAATGAGTTTTTTTTGTCCCATAGAATTGGCGAAGATATAATTAAGAATTTCTAGTAATGGCTTACAGCTAAAAAAATTGTTCAATAAATTTATACATATTATTCTCAGTTGATTTTTCTATTTGTTCTTTCAGCATTCTCTTATCAATATTTTTCATTCTTTTTTGTTGAATTAAGTGATATGCTTTTTCTGCCAATAACAAATAGTGTTTCTCTTTATTGTTTTCTGTAGCGTGTTGTTGAATTTTTTTAAATAATATATCCACTCCCTTTTTTTGAGAGGCAATGGTTTTAAGTACTTCAATTTCTCCTTGCTTATTAGAAAAAGAAGGAGCCAACATTTGTCTTAAGTTTTTTACAAATAAATCTGCATCTGGCCTATCTGCTTTATTTACAACAAAAATATCTGCAATTTCCATTAAGCCTGCCTTCATAGTTTGCACTTCATCGCCAGCCTCTGGCACTACAACTACAATGGTTGTATCTGCCAATCCTACTATTTCAATTTCACTTTGTCCAACGCCCACTGTTTCTACAATAATATAATCGAAAGGAGCAGCTTTTAAAATATCTGTTATTTCAATAATTTTTGGATGTAGGCCTCCCAAACTGCCTCTTGTTGCTAAAGAACGTATAAATACATTTTCGTTGTTATACCATTCACTCATTCTAATTCTATCGCCTAACAAAGCACCTAAATTAAAAGGCGATGAAGGATCTACACAAACTACAGCAACCTTTTTTTGCTGTGCAATTATTTCGCTAATTAAAGCATCGGTTAAAGTACTTTTTCCTGCACCAGGTGGGCCTGTAATGCCAATAATTTTTGTAGTAGAATAAGGCAACTGCTTTAAAAACAATTCGTATCCATCCACTTCATTTTCTATTAAAGAAATACAACGTGCTAAAGATTTAATATTGCCTTGTTGAATTTGTTGTAATAGTTGATGAAACATTTTTGGTAATTGTATTTAATGTACGAATTTACTTAGAATAGCAATAAAAGATAAATAGCTTACAACTATTTTAAATTTTCATTAAAGTAACTCTATCTGTTAAATAACTTTTTTGTATTTGTATAAATATGAAATTTGTACCATGAAAATATTTTTAGCTCAACAAAATTATCATATTGGAAATTTTGAATTGAATACACAAAAAATTATTCAGGCCATAGAAGAGGCTAAACAAAAAGGTGGCGATTTAATTGTATTCAGCGAAATGTGTGTTTGTGGCTACCCTGCTAGAGATTTTGTAGAGTTTGAAGACTTTATTAATAAATGTTACCATGCAATAAACAAAATAAAAGAACATGCTGATAGTATTGGTGTTTTAATTGGCTCACCAGCAAGAAATAAAATTAAAGAAGGAAAAGATTTATTCAATGCTTCTTTCTTTTTGTATGAAAAAGAAATAAAAGCAGAAGTACATAAAACCTTACTGCCAACGTATGATGTGTTTGACGAATACAGATATTTTGAACCTGCTTATAATTGGAATACCATAGATTTTAAAGGAAAAAAAATAGCAGTAACCATTTGCGAAGACATTTGGAATTTGGGTGATAATCCATTGTATAGAATTTGCCCCATGGATGAATTAATGAAGCAAGAGCCAGATGTAATGATTAACCTAAGTGCAAGCCCTTTTGATTACACTCATATTGAAGATAGAAAAGCAATTATTAAAGCCAATGTTTTGAAATACAAACTACCTTTGATTTATTGCAATACAGTAGGTAGTCAAACAGAAATTATTTTTGATGGAGCAAGTCTTGTATTTGATAAAAATGCAAATCTTATTAAAGCATTACCTGTTTTTAAAGAAACAATAGATTGCGTAGAACTCAACAATGATGGAACTTTCAATGCATCTGTTATTGAAATGGCTAATCAAATTTCTAATAAAGAATTAAATCCATCTACCTTAAATGAACAATTAAACATTGCTCAAATACACGATGCTTTAGTATTGGGGATTAAAGATTATTTTTCTAAAATGAATTTTACAAAAGCCATTCTAGGAAGTAGTGGTGGAATTGATAGTGCAGTAGTATTAACTTTAGCATGCCAAGCTCTTGGTGCCGAAAATGTAAGAGCAGTTTTAATGCCATCGCCATATAGTACTGAGCATAGTGTAAATGATGCAGTACAGCTAAGTAAAAACCTAAATAACCCTTATGATATAATTAGAATAGACAATGTTTATGAAAGTTTTCTTTCTACATTAATTCCTATATTTAATAATTTACCTTTTAGCCTTGCAGAAGAAAACTTACAAAGCCGTACCAGAGGAAATTTACTAATGGCCATTGCAAACAAATTTGGTTATATTCTTTTAAATACTAGCAATAAAAGTGAATTAGCAACAGGCTATGGAACATTATATGGTGACATGGCTGGTGGTTTAGGCGTTTTAGGAGATTGCTATAAATTGCAAGTGTATGCTTTGGCAAATTATATAAATAGAGATAAAGAAATTATTCCTATAAATATTATAAACAAAGCACCAAGTGCAGAGTTAAGACCTGAACAAAAAGATAGTGATAGCTTACCGGATTATACCATTTTAGATAATATTTTGTATCAGTATATTGAAATGAGATTAGGACCATCTGAAATAAAAGCATTGGGCTTTGAGGCTGCAACTGTGGACAGAATTTTAAAGATGGTAAACAACAATGAATATAAAAGAAATCAGTTTTGCCCAATTATTAGAATAAGCCCTAAAGCTTTTGGCATGGGTAGAAGAATGCCCATTGTAGGTAAATATTTAAGTTGATTTTTAAAAATTTATTTTAATATGCGTTTATTTGTTTTTAGTTTTTTATCTATTTTAATTTTAAGCAATGTTGCTTTTACACAGCCCAATAAACAAGATGATAATTTGTTTGCTGCCATAAAAGAAAAAGATGTAAAAAAGTTTCATAAAGCTATTAAAAAGGGAGCCAATATTAATGCAAGAAACAGTCAAAATTTTACACCCTTACATGCCATTTTTGAATATAATAATTATGGGTTAGGAAGTGCAGAAAATGAAATGTTTGAAACACTTATACAATTAGGAGCTGATGTAAATGCAGAAATTAATAGTAAATACCATAATACTCCTTTGGTATCTGCAATTCGTGCAAATGCCTGTAAATACATAGAGCCTTTAATAAAAGCCGGTGCTAATGTAAAAGTTGGTCGTTTATTACACCTAGCGTGTTTTAAAACATCTTATGATTGTGTAGAAATATTGGTAAAAAATGGCTTAGATGTAAATGCAGTAGATGACTTAAATGAAACACCTTTAATTGCATTGCTTACTAACAACGATCCCTATAATAAAACAATAAAAATTCTAGAGTATTTACATAAAAAAGGTGCAGACATTTTCATATTAAACAAAGAAGGAAAAAGTTTAGTTGATTTGTGTAACAGATGGAACAATACACAATGTTCAAATTATTTAATGAAAAATGGAGTAGTGGCTCGTATAAAACCTTCCACTTCGAGTGAAAATAATGGAGACAAAAAAGTAAGAACTTCTTTTAGTAGAAATTATTATGGCAAAACCTATAGTAATGGTAAAACAGTAGAAATGTATGCTAACATTTCTGTTAGTCCTAATGAAATAAAAATATATAATGAAGAGGGTTCTTTACTTCATAAATGTACTGTAATAAAAAGCAAATACATAAAAGAAAACGGCATTGATGGTATTGAATATTACACAAAACATCAATCTGGAAGTAATTTATACATATACTTTTATGAAATGCCCAATTTTACATATTATAGCAATGGTGTACAAGCAAGTATTACAGGCTGGAACCGTTGTGTATTAAAGAACCCAGGGGAGAGTTCTTTAATATTAGATGCACAATGGTAGTTAAAACTCTCCTTTAACTCTAAGTCCAAAAGCTGTATTACCTAATTGATTTAGCCCATATTCAATTCTAAAAACAAAATCATATATAGTAGTAATATCAATTCCTGCACCAGCAGTATATAAAAACTTATTTGCTAAAGGGTTATTAACTGCTGCATATTTATTATAAGCATACCCAAAATCGCTAAACAGTTTTGCATAAAAATGAAATGGAATATTTTCATGCCCTTTTATTTTAATAGGATTTTTAAAAACAAACTTAAATAGTTTTTGATACAAGGAATTGTTGGCTACAACGCCAGCCATTCCATCAATAACATAAGACTCTAAGCCTCTTAAAAAAACCTCGTTATACCCCATTAACGATTGGTTAAAATAACTTCTATTATCTCCAATTTTTAAAATGCTATTAGTATGTATGTTCAAAAAACTATTTGTAGCTAATGGTAATACATTGGTTGTTTTTACACTCAACTGAAAAAGGTTTGCCTTTTTGTTAAAACTTCTATTAAACATGCTTACCTGATACAAAAAACCTTTTTTTGGAAAAGGAATATAATCTACCCCAAAATATTGTAGCATTACCAATAAGGTAGGATATGTAATTTTATTGGTATAGTAGGGAAAATAAGTAGGGTTTAATTTTAAAACTGTGTCAGAAATTTTATCCATATTTAAGCCTAAGCTAACATAAAAACGATATTTAGAATCTGGGCGATAAGAATAAGTGAGTAAGCTTCTAAATCCATCTCTAACAAAACTATTGGTACGTACAAATACCTGCTTATTATTTAAAGAGGCATAGTTTAACTCTTTTTGCCTTACATAACCAAAACCAACAGAGAAACCATGCTTTAAAGTTTTATCTGCAAAAGGGTTGGTATAATTAAATTGTAGCTGTTGGCTATAGCCTCCAATCACATCTAACGAAAGTTTATCATTTCTACCACTAACATTGAAATGAAAAAATTTTATTCCATAATTCACCCTATCAAGGCTTGCTTTATGCTCATTAATCCACTGATTAAAATTTCTATCAACCAAATTAAAATAAGGAATAGGAAAAATGTACCACCTTTCTTTCACATCAATATTTATAAAAGCAGTATCTTTTAATAAATTTGTTACATAAACTTGTGCATCTACAAATAGTGCAGTGTTCATTATTTGATTTCTTGCCAATTCTAACAACCCTGTAAGTTCATGTGGTTTGTATTTATTCCCTAATTTAAAAGGCACTTCTCTTAATATTATATAATCTTTTGTTCTTTTATTGCCATTAATATTAATTGAGCCAATAGTTAAAAATCCAGAATCGTTTGTGGTATTTATTATATTAAGTTTCTTAAAGTTAGATGTACTATTTTGGGCAAAAACATGCGTAAAAAAAATATTAGATAAAATAAATAAGCAGATGGATAAATACTTCATTAATAAAAAACAAGATTAATAAAGTTATAAAAATAGGTTTTTGTAGAATGGAAATAAAAAGGAACTTGCTCAATTCTATAAAATAAAACAAAAAATGAAAAAGAACAAGCCTATTTTATAAAAAATGGTGGGTTAACCTTACTCTAATTTTAGCTATTTAATATAGAAGCTTAGGAAAGTTTTTAAAAAAGTAATGTTCTTATATATAAAATGTAATTTCTGCTTTAATCAATATGTCTTTTAAATTTCAAATACAGTTGCCATTGGAAGTAATGTCATAAAACATTTAAATGCTCAAATTTTACTTTTAGTTTTTTACAGTTGTCCTCCAACTCCTTTAAATTTCTCTACAAACGAAACTAACTTTTGAAAAACGCTTTGCTTTTTTGTCAAGTATTGAGGATTTAATGGACTCATTTTCGGTAAAAGTGCATTGAGTTCTGTTCCGTTTTCACTTGCAAATTCTCGCTTTAATGAAGTTGTTATGTATCGTTTTGCTTCTTCAACATTCAGATTTTCTTCTGTGATTAATTCCAATGCTTCCGTTTTCTGCTTGTTTTGAGCAAATACAAAAAATGAATCTATCACATTGGCTTTGTCTTGAATTGTGTCAAGGTCAGTCTCATTGATGAAATCAACAACCAAACTTTCTTTGGCTCTATTTCCTACACTTGCACGAATAACTCTGCGTATTTCGGTAATCAAAGTGTCTTTGTCTTTAGTTTTCTTATTATGCTCAAATATCAATTCTAGAATATAGTCAAGGTTTATCTCTTGTGATTTGAGTAAGTCAACTTCAAAAACTACATCATCCCAGTCGATTGTTGATTCTTCTGTTTCTTTCCCACTTTTTTCTCGTCTTAACCAATCACGAATATCATTGTAAGTTGAACGGTAATCCTGAACTGTTCTTTCTTTTAGCAATTCAATTTTTTGCATTGCTGCAATGTCCTCATCTGTTACAAAATGAGCTTTTTTAAATTCTTCAACTACCTCTGGATTGTTTATGTCAATTGTTTGAAATGCTTTGAGGTGGTTAAATTCATCGTAGTTTTGGAGTATGTTTTCTACTCGCAAATACTCTCCAAATAGTTTTGCAAATTCCTTTTTCTCTTTCTCTTTTACTATTTCGTCAGGGTTAGGGAATTTCTCATTTAACTCTTTTACTACCTCAACATAACCTCTGCGTGCTTCGCCTGTAACAATGTCTGTAAAGCCTTCTAAATATTCTTTATAGCTCTTTTCAAGAACAACATTTTTCGTGTTTTTATCTCCAAATAACGTAATGGCATCAACAGTCGCTTTTTCTAAATCTCTAAAAGTAACAATGTTTCCAAAAGTTTTTGTTGCGTCATAAATTCGGTTGGTACGTGAAAATGCCTGCATCAAACCGTGATAACGCAAATTCTTATCTACAAATAAGGTGTTTAATGTCGGTGCATCAAATCCAGTGAGAAACATTCCGACTACAATAATTAAGTCTATCTCTTTATTCTTTACACGTTTTGCAAGATCACGATAATAATTTTGAAACTCATTGCTGTCAACCCCATAACTGGTTTTGAACTTGGCGTTATAGTCATTGATGGCTTTAGTTAAAAACTCTTTGGCAGTAACATCCATTGCAGAAGGCTCAAAAGTTTCGTCAACTATTTCACCAATTGCACTTTGTTCTTCATTTGCAGCAAAGGAGAAAATTGTTGCGATCCTTAATGGCTTATCATTATCCTTTTGCAAATTGCTAAGCTCCTCATAATAGCATTTGGCAGCATCAACACTACTTACAGCAAACATGGCGTTAAAGCCTTTGTTGCTTCCTTGGTTTCTGTGCGTTTTTATCCTGAAATTCTGTAAGATGTATTGAGATATTTCTTTAATACGAGCAGGATGAAGTAACGCTTTTTTGTTTTCTGCTGCACTTAACTTTTTCTCATCTATTTCAGTTTCTATACTCTTGAACTGTGGACGAACATCATTATAGTCAACTTTAAATTTCAGTACTTTTTCATCTCTTATGGCATCTGTAATTACATAAGAGTGTAATTCACGACCGAAAACACTTGCAGTTGTTTCAGCACCTAAAGCATTTTGGGGAAAGATTGGTGTTCCTGTAAAACCGAATTGATAGAACTTTTTAAACTTCTTGTTCAGGTTCTTCTGAGCTTCCCCAAATTGAGAACGGTGTGCTTCATCAAAAATGAAAACGACTTGCTTTTGGTAAATAGCTAAATCACCCTCACTTTTCATGAGGTTATTTAGTTTTTGTATGGTAGTTACAATAATTTTATTGTCGTCCTTTTCAATATTTCTCTTTAAACCTGTGGTACTATCAGAACCATTCACACTATCAGGAGAGAAACGCTGATATTCCTTCATAGTTTGAAAGTCCAAGTCTTTACGATCAACTACAAAGAATACCTTATCAATAAATTCAAGTTGTGTTGCTAAACGTGCCGCTTTAAAACTGGTAAGCGTTTTTCCAGAACCTGTAGTGTGCCAAATATATCCGCCTCCTTCATTGGTTGACCATTTCTTAGCCAGATACGAACTTTCAATTTTCCATAACATCCTTTCTGTTGCTGCAATCTGATATGGTCGCATGATAAGCAGTGTATCGCTTGTATCAAAAACTGAATATGTGAGCAATACATTTAAAAGCGTATGTTTCTGAAAGAAAGTTGCCGTAAAATCTTTAAGGTCTTTAATCAGCGTATTATCTGCCTTTGCCCAGTTCATGGTAAAGTCGAAGCTGTTTTTGTTTCGCTCTACAGTATTGGCAAAATAGCGACTGTCAGTGCCGTTTGAAATGACAAAAATCTGTATGTATTTGTAGAGTGAGTTTGCACTATTAAAGCTTTCTTTGGAATAGCGGTGTACTTGATTAAATGCTTCACGAATAGCAACCCCACGTTTTTTTAATTCGACCTGAACTAACGGCAATCCATTTACTAAAATGGTTACATCATAGCGATTGGCATGTGTTCCCTTCTGTTCAAATTGTGAAATTACCTGTACTTTATTTCGTGTGATATTCTTTTTGTCAACCAAATAGATGTTTTGGATATGACCATCATCAAAAACAAAGTCGTAGATATAGTTGTCGTGTATTTTTCTTGTTTTCTCAACGAGATTATCACTTGGCTTGTCTAAATACTCTTCAACAAAACGAGTCCATTCTCCATCCGAAAATTCCACATTGTTAAGCGATTGAATTTGTATTCTTACATTCGCCAACATCGCTTCTAGCGTGTTTAGGCTTAACGGATTTTCATAACCTTGATTGATTAGGTCCTGAATAAATTCCTTTTCTAATGCTGCCTCTGTTTGATAAACAGCAGGGGCTTCATTCACCTCAAAATGTTTGGTGAATTTATCCAATACGATGAAGTTGTTTGATTCTGCTATGGTTTTGTATGTGCTCATTTGTCTGAATTAAGATTTTTAGGATTAGAGGATTTTTGGATTGCCATTTTATAATCTTTATTTTCAGGATGGTTAACGTTATATACTCGTTTAAATTCCAAACTTTTTGAACCGAAATTTATAAGCAAACCAATAGGTAAATTATAGGCTTGACAATAATTCATTGCCTGTGCCAAATGCACTTCTTCTAATTTTGTCAATGCTTTTAGTTCTACCATTACAAAATCTTCTACAAAAAAATCTACACGCCTTGTACCTATTTCATCGCCTTTATAGTTAATCATCATTTCGTGTTCACGTGAAAATTCCAAACCTTGTAAATTCATTTCTTTTGCCAATGCCCGCTGATAAATAACTTCTTGAAAACCATTTCCCAGAATGCGATGAACCTCCATTGCACAGCCAATTATTTTATGTGTTAAATCTTCGTATTTCATATTCTTCTTTTTTTGTCAGCATTAATTGTCTGAATTAGGATTGACAGGAATAGAGGATTTTTAGATTGCTTTATGCAATCTTAATAGTGTGTAATATAAATCTTTTCATAAAATCCTATCATCTTAAAATCTTAAAAATCATAATTCAGACAAAAGTTAGCAATTTATCCCTATAATACGCATACTGCTTTTCCCTCAACTCAATTTCTTTGGGCAAACCTTCGCTGATGCTGTTGGTTAAGGTATCAAACTTATCCAAAATAGCCACAATGCGTTCTTGCTCCGCAAGGGGTGGGATGGGGATTTTGATTTTGGCAAGGTCATCCGCATTTACTCGTCTTACTTTTGTCCCTGTGATAAAAGGTCTTTTTTGTTTTTGAAATTCTTCTGTTTGAAAAAAATATGAAACATATTTTGGACTCAAATTATGCCTGTAAAAACATGCATCACTGCTTATTGCTATTTCTTCATTTCCAAGCCAAACAACAGCTTTACAAACATCTTCATCATTTTCGCTCGTTGTAGCAATAACTAAATTTCCATACTTTGCTTTTCGTGCTTTCTTTGCAAATTCGGACGAAACAAAAGTTTTTGTTTTTTCTGAGGAAGTCCCATAGTAAGTATAAATCTGACCATAATGAATGCAACCTACACCACTTTCAGTAAAATCTTTTTTCTGTAATCCACTACCTCTAATAAATTCCCCCACTTCCCCCAGCGTTTTCCATTCCACTTTTTTAATTGAGAATTGAGAATTGAGAGTTGAGAATTCTCCATTTTCAATTTTCAATTTTCCATTCTCCATTAATAGTTCCTCCCTATAAAACACATACTGTTTTTTACGTGCTGTAAGCTCTGCTGTAAGCTCTGCTGTAAGCTCGGTAAATTGGTCTAAAATACGAACAATTTCTTTTTGAACGGAAAGGGGTGGGATGGGAACATTGAGTTTCTCAACAACAAAATTGTCTAAGGTTGGTATTCCTGCAACTCTGACTTTTGATTTTAAGAAATGTTGTTCGCCTATTAAAAAATAATAGAGAAACTTATTGTTTATAACTTCTGAATGTTCAAGGCAAAAACAACCGTCAGATGACCAAAATTCAACAGGGCTATAACCAACTGTTCCTGCTGAAGCTCCAACATTTATTATCATTACAGTATTGGCAGGTCTATTTGATTCTGAATAAAATCCTAAAGGTTCTAAGCCTCCGTGAAAAACTGGAAATTTTTCACTTTCTGAAAGTTCTTTTTTGGTAAGCCTTTTTCCTCGAAGAACATTACACACTTCCCCCAGCGTTTTCCATTCCACTCGTTGTCCTTGTAATAATTTATCTAAATAGTTCATGGTTAATCTTTTTTGCCTTTTAGGTTTTTCTTCGCTATTTCTTTATCTAAGGTTTTTACCCTGCGTTCCAGTTTTTTAATGTCTTCTTCTGTGGGTAATTCTTCTGGTTTAATACCGCTTTTGCCCAAAAGGCTTCTTACATCTTTGTTGTTTTTAACGTGTTCGGAAGTGATGCTACCTTCGCCTTTAAGGTCGTTTTTCTTTACATTAAAATTGGTAATCTCGGTAGCTAATTGCTTGGCTGTAATGGTAATGGTGGGTAAAAAGTCAGCTAATGGTCGGTTTTCTTTGATGCCCAATTTTCGTTTCATGTCGCTGGTGTTATGTCCGCCAAACATAGCCCAGTCGCCTTTGCTTCTAATCCTTGCAAATCCGGAATTATCCACACCTCTTTCGTATATGTTTTTGGAAAGTTCGGTTTCGGTGGCAGCCAGTTTTTCACGAGCTTGCAAACGCTCCATCAACTGAATACGCTCCTCTAACAGCTCCTGTTTCCGTGTTTGGATAGCAAAGTAACTTTGAGCAAAAGCAATTTGCTCTTTCTTGGGGTCTCCGTTTTGTGCAATCAGATAACAAGCATATCGGGTAAGCATTATGTCTTCTTGTTCCCTTTCTGCACCTGAGCCGATTTTGACCATTTTGGTGACGCCAACGAAATGGTCGGAAACCGCTTCGCCAGTAGTTTCGCAACTATCTTTTGCTTTATTGATAGCGTTCAAAAAATTACGCCAATCAGCATATCCTAAAAGTTCTTGCAACTCACGAGCTAACCAATATTCTACACCATCTTGTTCATAGGCATATTCCTCAAAACGCTTGTTTAGTTTTACGATAGTATCTTTTTCCATAATGCTTTTAATAATTAAAAATTGAGAATTGAAAGTTGAAAATGATTGCCTTCAGTATTTTGCATTTACAAACTTTCATTTTTCATTATTTGTTTTGTTTTGATGTTTTTACAATGCTTGCAAGCAGTTTGATAAGCTCTGAAACATCTGAATGCAATGAATTGAAACTATTTTCATTAATATACTCACTATCTTTCAATAGCATCAACCAATATTCTGATTCGTTGGCTTCCTTTAATGCGATATTCATTTTATTAATAAAATCGGCTTTTGATTGAGCATGTTCTGATTCTTTAACCAATGCACCTATACTTGTACCACTTCTCAAAATTTGTTTTGATAACACAAATTCTTTTTGCTCTGTAGTTAAAAATTTAAACAGCTTTATTACACGAAGTGCAAAAGCATAAGATTTGGTGTGTATAATGTTCTCTGTCATTTTCAATTGTGCATTTTCAATTTTCAATTTGACTGATGATTGCATCAATACTTGTACGCAAGGCATTTATTTTCTCTACCGTTTTTGAAATTTCTGAGTTTAACAGTTTAATATCTACCTGTTCACGATTGTCTTTTGCTTCCACATAACTACTTACAGAAAGGTTGTAATCGTTCTCAGCAATCTTGTTGTTGTCGATAATTACTGCTTCATGTTCTACATTTTGTTTGTTGTCGAACATCTCCATAATTTTTTCAATGTGCTTATCTTCAAGCATATTGTTATTGGTTACTTTTTTAAAGAAATCTTCACCGGTGGCATCAATAAACTGGGTTTTGTTTTCTGTTTTGTGCTTTGAAAGTACGAGAATATTGACGGCTATACTTGTTCCGAAAAACAGGTTAGGAGCAAGAGCAATCACCGTTTCAACAAAATTATTATCCACCAAATATTTTCTAATTTTTTGCTCTGCACCGCTACGATAAAAAATGCCCGGAAAGCAAACAATGGCTGCTCTTCCTTTGCTTGAAAGATAACTTAGGGCATGCAGCACAAAGGCAAAATCGGCTTTTGATTTAGGAGCCAACATACCGGCAGGGGCAAAACGGTCGTCATTAATGAGTGTTGGGTCATCGTCACCAATCCATTTTATAGAGTAAGGCGGATTAGAAACAATGGCATCAAAAGGTTTTTCATCGCCATAGTGCGGGTCAATGAGTGTATTGCCAAGGGCAATATTAAACTTGTCGTAATTGATGTTGTGCAAAAACATATTCATACGGGCAAGGTTGTAAGTGGTGTGGTTTACTTCCTGCCCGTAAAAGCCTTCTTCAATAATATGATTATCGAAATGCTTTTTAGCTTGCAGAAGTAAAGAACCTGAACCACAAGCAGGGTCATAGATTTTGTTTACTTTGGTTTGTTTGTGCATTGCCAATTGTGCTATGAGTTTTGAAACGTGCTGCGGGGTAAAAAATTCGCCACCACTTTTGCCGGCATTGGCGGCATAATTAGAAATCAAAAACTCATAAGCATCACCAAAAAGGTCAATTTGGTTGTCTTCAAAATTTCCAAAGTCAAGTTCTTCCACACCTTTTAGCACGGCAGCCAATCGTTTGTTTTTATCCGTTACCGAATTTCCCAATCGTGTGCTTGTTGTATCAAAATCGGCAAACAAACCTTTAATGTCTGGTTCAGACGGATAACCATTTGCCGAACTTTCAATAGCGTCGAAAATCTTTTTTAAGTCTGTATTCAGATTAGGATTTGTATTGGCTGTTTTAGCAACATTTACAAAAAGTTGACTCGGATAGATGAAGTAACCTTTTGTTTTTATCGCATCGTCTTTTATAGCCGTTGTGATTACATCGTCCGTCATTGATGCGTAAACGATCCCTTCTTCCGCATCAAAATGTCTGGAAAAATTTTCGCTAATGAAGCGATAGAACAGCGTACCTAAGACAAACTGTTTAAAGTCCCATCCGTCTACCGAGCCGCGTACATCGTTGGCTATACGCCATATTTTAGCTTGCAATTCTTGTCGTTGTGCTGTACTTGTCATTTTTTATCTTTTAATAATTCTTGTGGTTATACACTTAATATTCCTTTGTTTTCTTGGTTTTTTTAGCTACTGATTTCATTATTTTTCCTGTAGTTGATTCGCCTATTACTAATTGCAGTTCATGGTTTAAAGTTTATATTAAAAACAGGCACTTAACAAACAAAAGAAAGTAAATTACTTTCCAATACAAAACTTACTAAAAATATAATCTAATTGGTCTTCATTGGTAATTTCACCTGTAATTTCACCTAAGTGGTGTAAGCATTGCCTAATATCTAAAGCTAACAAATCGCCTGATATATTTTCTTCTAACCCTCTTAGGGTTTCTTGTAAATAATGATTCAGTTTTTGTAAAGCATCATAATGCCTTATATTGGTTATAATGGTAGCCTCTGTATTTATTTCTCCACCAACAGTTTTTTCAATCAGTTTTTGTTTTAACAAATCAATATTTACTTTTTCTTTTGCCGAAATATAAATAGACTCCTGGCTATTTTTATTATCAATTTTATCTGCTTTGTTGGCAATTAATATATACGGCTTATTTAAAGTTTTTAACCATTGTTTTTCTTCTTCTAGCTTTTCTGTGTAGGTTGCATCGTAAATGTATAAAACAATATCTGCTTTTTCTGCTTTTTCAAAACTTTTTCCAATTCCAATTGCTTCAATGTCATCTACTGTATGTTTTCTTATACCTGCAGTGTCAATTAATCTAAACAATATTCCATCAATATTTAAAACCTCTTCAATAGTGTCTCTTGTAGTACCAGCAATATCGCTTACAATTGCCCTTTCTTCGTTTAATAAAGTATTTAATAAAGTACTTTTCCCTGCATTGGGTTTACCTATTATTGCAACTTGAACACCATTTTTTATTACATTACCCAATTTAAATGAGGCAGCCAACTGCTTAGTTGTTTGTAGTAGTTTATTAATTAATTGTATAAATTGTGTTCTATCTGCAAACTCTACATCTTCTTGGCTAAAGTCTAATTCAAGCTCTATCAGTGCCGAAAATTTTATTAACTCCTCTCTAAGTTTTTTTAGCTCCTCCGAAAAATTACCTTTCATATTATTTATTGCAGTATTTCTGCTAGCTTCCGAGTTACTTGCTATTAAGTCTGCTACAGCTTCTGCCTGCGTTAAATCTAGTTTTCCATTTAAAAATGCCCTTTGTGTAAATTCGCCTGCTTTTGCAATTCTACAACCATTAGATGTTAAAGTTTCTATTATTTTTTCTTGAATAAAATAAGAACCGTGGCAACTAATTTCTACTACATTTTCTCCTGTAAAAGATTTTGGGGCTTTGTATAATGCCACAACAACCTCATCTAAAACCTCGTTATTATTTTTGAGTAATCCAACATGTAAAGTATGCGTAGTTTGTTGGTTTAAATTTTTGGATGGAAACAATTTATCTACAATATCAATTGCACTTTCTCCGCTTACTCTAATTACGCCAATTGCTCCAACTCCTTGTGGTGTTGCTAATGCAACAATTGTATCTTTCCAATCTGAAAATGTAGCCATGAAAATATTTTTAAATAGCGAAAATAGCATAAGAAACAAACATCAAATTTTATAATTAAATTGCGGGCATAAACAAATTCATTTTATGACTTATTCAACACTACTAACACAATTAGAAAACGGCATTCTTATAATAACTATTAACCGACCAGATAAACTAAATGCACTGAATAAAGATGTTTTTAATGATTTAGATACAATATTTAATGAAGTATATAGCAATAACCAAATTCAATCTGTAATTATTATAGGTTGTGGAAATAAAGCATTTGTTGCAGGTGCCGATATTGGAGAGTTTGGAAGTTTAAGTGTAGAAGAAGGAAAAAAATTAGCTAAAAGAGGGCAGGATGTTTTTAATAAAATTGAAAATAGCCCAAAGCCTGTTATTGCCTGTGTTAATGGCTTTGCTTTAGGTGGAGGTTGTGAATTATCCATGGCATGCCATTTTCGTATTGCAGCAGAAAATGCAAAATTTGGGCAGCCCGAAGTTAACCTTGGTTTAATACCTGGTTATGGAGGAACTCAAAGGCTTGCACAGCTAATAGGTAAAGGTAGGGCTATAGAATTATTAATTACTGCTAATATGATTGATGCTTCAACAGCATTACAATTTGGTTTAGTAAATTATGTTGTTCCTTCAGATGCCCTATTGAATAAAGCAAAAGAAATATTACAAACAGTAAATTCTAAAGCTCCTTTAGCAGTTGCAGCTTGCATAAAAGCAGCCAATGCTGTGTGGAAGGAAACAGTCAACGGTTTTGATGAAGAAATTCAACTTTTTGGCAATTGCTTCGGTACAAATGATATGAAAGAAGGCACTAATGCATTTTTAGAAAAAAGAAAAGCCGTTTTTACTGGTAATTAGCCTTTTAGGGCAGTAAAAAACTACATTTTCTTCCCTAATTTTAATAAAAATTATTATTAATTTTGCATTTTAACTAAAAGCTCTATTTTTGCCATTATAACTAAAACTTTTTAAAATGTCAGACATTGCAACAAGAGTAAAGAAAATCATCGTTGATAAGTTAGGTGTAGATGAAGCAGAAGTAACTACAGAAGCTTCTTTTACTAACGACTTAGGTGCAGATTCTTTGGATACTGTTGAATTAATCATGGAATTTGAAAAAGAATTCAGCATCTCTATTCCTGATGAACAAGCAGAAACAATTACAACCGTTGGGCAAGCTGTTACTTACTTAGAAGAGCACGCCAAATAAAAGATTTACTCCATAATTAATTGGAATAATTAACATAAATCCGCCATTCATAGATATAATTATCAGAGTTGGCGGATTTATTTATTTAATAAACTTTCTTAGCTTTAATATTATATTTGTAGTATTAACCTGTTATGCATTTTTTTAATTGCTTAGCAATGTTTATAAAACTAAAAGCTTATTGTATATGACTTTAAAAAGGGTAGTGGTTACAGGTCTTGGGGCCATAACACCATTAGGTAATAATGTAGAAACTTACTGGCAAAATCTTGTAAATGGTGTTTCTGGTGCCGATATGATTACTTTATTTAATGCAGAAAAATTTAGAACCAAATTTGCCTGCGAAGTAAAAAACTTTGACCCTACCGAATTTTTAGATAGAAAAGAAGCCAGAAAAATTGATAGGTTTACGCAATTTGCCTTAGTTGTTAGCGACCAAGCAATGAACGATGCAGGCTTAAACAAAGAAAATATTAACCCCGATAGAATTGGAGTTGTATTTGCTAGTGGAATTGGTGGATTAATCACCTTTCAACACGAAGTACAAGAATTTGCAAAAGGCGATGGAACGCCACGTTTCAACCCATTTTTCATACCAAAAATGATTTTAGATATTGCTGCAGGCCAAATAAGTATGAGGCATAATTTAAGAGGCCCCAACTTTGCTGTAGTAAGTGCCTGTGCAAGTAGCACCAATGCAATAATGGATGCATTTAACTTACTGCGTTTAGGCAAAGCAGATATTATACTAACTGGTGGCAGCGAAGCTGTAATTAGCGAAGCTGGTGTTGGTGGCTTTAATGCCATGAAAGCCATGAGCGAAAGAAACGATGAACCCAAAACAGCATCAAGGCCCTACGATAAAGATAGAGATGGTTTTGTAATGGGAGAAGGTGCAGGTATGCTGGTATTGGAAGAATTAGAACATGCTAAAGCTCGTGGAGCAAAAATTTATTGCGAGGTAATGGGTTGTGGAGCAACTGCTGATGCTCATCATATTACTGCTCCTCACCCAGATGGCTTAGGGGCAAAAAATGTAATGCTGGCTGCTTTAGAAGATGCCAATATGCAGCCAACTGAAATTGATTATATTAACACACACGGCACAAGTACGCCTGTTGGCGATGGTGCAGAAATTAAAGCTGTAACAGAAGTGTTTGGAGAACACGCTTTTAAACTAAATATTAGTGCTACAAAAAGCATGACTGGGCATTGTTTAGGTGCAGCAGGTGCATTAGAAGCCATTGCAAGCATTATGGCTGTAGTGCATGATACAGTTCCTCCTACTATCAATCACTTTACAGACGATCCTGAAATAGATACTCAATTAAATTTCACTTTTAATAAAGCTCAACAACGTACAGTAAATGCTGCACTAAGCAACACATTTGGCTTTGGTGGGCACAATGCTTGTGTAATTGTAAAAAAATATAAAGCATAAAAATTTGTGCAGTTTTTAAAAAACATTTTTAATATAACTTCTAAAACTGTTTTTATAAAGCAGGTAGAAAATGTATTAGGATTTAAAACACACAAAAGTAATTTATACATAACTGCACTTAGCCATAGAAGCATAAAAGATACTCCAGATCAAAATAATGAACGATTAGAATATTTAGGCGATGCCATTTTAAGCAGCATTGTAGCCGATTATTTGTTTAAAAGATATCCATATAAAGGCGAAGGATTTTTAACCGAAATGCGTAGCAAAATGGTTAACAGAAATCAACTAAATGATATTGCCCTTAAAATGGGCTTAAAAAAAATTACCCTGTATAATAAAATAGATAATAGCTTACGCAATAGTCAAATTTTTGGTAATACATTAGAAGCAGTTGTTGGTGCTGTGTATTTAGATAAAGGATATAAAAAAACACAAGACTGGGTGCTTAAACAAATATTAATACCACATATGTTTGTTGATGACTTAGAAAATATTGATATTAACTTAAAAAACAAACTAATTGGCTGGGCTAATAAAAATAATAAAGAGTTGGCATTTGAAGTTGCCGAAGAAAAAATTATTAGCGGCAGAAGGCTTTTTATTATTAATACAGTTATAGATGGGGAAGTTTTATCTCAAGGAAGCGGATACAATAAAAAAGATGCAAGCCATACAGCAGCTCAACTAGCAATAGAAAAACTAGGTTTATAAGTACCCATCCAAAAAAAAATTTACCTACCCATTCGTTTTATAAATTTATAACACTCCCACTTTTTCCATTAACTATTAATTATTCAACATTAAAATTTATTTTTTAATATTGTACATCTAAAAGTTATAAAA
Organism: Chitinophagaceae bacterium; assembly: GCA_019695015.1. Taxonomy (GTDB): domain Bacteria; phylum Bacteroidota; class Bacteroidia; order Chitinophagales; family Chitinophagaceae; genus UBA1930. The sequence goes on along the minus strand of JAIBAV010000146.1, from coordinate 690 downwards.
CAAATTATTCATTTTGTTGAATAAATGATATTTTAATTGCCAATACAGATGCAAATAAGTAGCCAAATTTTTAACCCATTTCCAGGCCTTCGTTCATTTGAAGAAAATGAAGACTTATTGTTTTTTGGAAGAGAAAAGCAAGTAACAGAATTGGTTAAAAAACTGAGGCAAGAAAAATTTTTAGCAGTTATAGGTTCATCGGGTAGTGGAAAATCTTCCTTAGTAAAATCAGGATTAATTCCTGCATTGCATAGTGGCTTTATGTCTGGTGCAGGCTCTAGTTGGAAAATTTGTACTTTCAGGCCAGGCAATAACCCAATTGGCAATTTAGCTACTGCCCTTTCTTCTGATAACTTATTATATCATAATATTGAAACAACCGAAGACAGCTTTACTTATACTGCTATTATTGAAAGCACTTTAAGAAGAAGCAGCCAAGGCTTGGTAGAAGCCTATAAACAAAGTAGAATTGATAAAAAAAATAACCTGCTAATACTGGTAGATCAATTTGAAGAAATTTTTAGATTTAGCAGGGTTGAGAAAGATGCTAAAGAAGGAAAAAGAGACTCCATTGCATTTATTAATTTACTTTTAAAAGCATCCGAACAAAAAGAATTTCCTATTTATGTTGTATTTACCATGCGGTCTGACTTTTTAGGAGATTGTACCGAGTTTAGAGGATTGCCAGAA
>JAIBAV010000070.1 GCA_019695015.1 Chitinophagaceae bacterium | reverse complement strand
TCTAAAGTTGCTAAAAAAGTAGAAAAAGTAGCAGAAGAAGTTCAAAAAAATGTAGCAACTAAAAAAGCACCTGCAAAAAAAGCAGCAGCTCCTGTAGCTAAAGCTCCAGCAAAAAAAGTTGCACCAGCCAAAAAGGCTGCAACAAAGCCGGCTGCAAAAAAAGTTGACAAATCTGTAAAAAAAGATAAGAAGATACCTAAATTAGAGAAACCTTTAAAAAAGGAAGTAAAGCCGGAGGCTAAAAAAGTAGAAAAAGTAATAAAGCCAGAAAAGATTAAAAAAGAGAAGGCACCAAAACCAGCCAAAGAACCTAAGGTTGTTGCACCAAAAAAGATTTTAAAAGCAGGTATGCCTTTAAAGAAAACGCCTGTTAAGCCAGTGAAAGCTAGTGGAATTGAAAAATCTACTACAGTTATTCCAATGAAGCAAAAGCCAATGATTAAAAAAGAAGAGCCTGTAAAAGATGTAAAAATTCCTAAAACTAGTGTAAAAACAAGTGTTGCTTATAAACCTGGGTACACACCTTTAGAAAACAGAGTGGAAAAATCTGCACCAGGTGCACCATTAGTGAAATATAGCGATTCTGACTTGAATGAGTTTAGAGAAATAATATTTAAAAAATTAGAAGCCGCTAAGAAAGAATTGGCTTATTTTCAAGGTGTAATTACTCGTAAAGATGAAGGTGGAGAAGGAGAAGAAGGAAGATATATGACTATGGAAGATGGTAGTTTGAGTATGGAAAGAGAGCAACTTAGCCAAATGGCAAGCAGAACCATAAACTATATAGATAACTTGAAGAAAGCCTTAATGCGAATTGAAAATAAAACTTATGGCATTTGCCGTGTTACTGGTAAATTAATTGATAAAGCCCGTTTACGTGCTGTGCCACATGCAACTTTAAGTTTAGAGGCTAAACTTGGTTTGGTAAAACCATCATCTGCTGAATAACAATATTAGTAATAAATATAGCTTTAAGCCCCGAAAGGGGCTTTTTTTATTTACAGTAAATTGGTGAACTAAGAAATGAATAAAAAATTAATTTATAAATATTGAAGGAATCTTTAACTATTAAATAATTTATAGAATAATATTATATAAATTTTAATGTAAATTTGAATGTAATGATTACGCCTTTAAAAATTACTTTTTTAGGAACAGGTACAAGTAGCGGTGTACCAATGATTGGCTGCAATTGTATGGTTTGTACCTCAAGAAATACTAAAGATAAAAGGCTAAGAAGTAGCATTTTGGTTCAATCTGCTACAACAACTATTGTGGTAGATACTACACCAGATTTTAGATATCAAATGTTGTGTACTAACACTAAACATGTGGATGCCATTTTATTTACTCACCCCCATAAAGATCATATTGCAGGATTAGATGATGTAAGAGCATTTAATTTCTTAACTAATCAGCCTATGCAATTATATGCCAACTCTCTAACTGCCGAAGCTTTGAGAAGAGATTTTTATTATGCATTTTCAGATAAAAAATATCCTGGCGTGCCAAATTTGAATATCCATATTATTGACACAAATAGCTTTTTTATTGGCGATATTCCAATACAACCTATTTTGGTTTGGCATTTAAATATGCCTGTATTTGGGTACAAATTTGGAAACTTTACTTATATAACTGATGCAAATAGAATTGATGAAAAAGAACAAAAATTAATTAGTAATTCAACAATTTTGGTTTTAAATGCATTAAGAAAAGAAAAGCATATTTCTCATTTTACGTTAGACGAAGCTACCCAATTAGCCCAAGTACTGCAGGCCCAAAAAACTTACTTTACACATATCAGCCATCAACTTGGTTTATATAATGAAATAAATAACAGCTTACCCAAAAATATTGAATTAGCTTATGATGGATTAGTTGTAGAAGTAAGTTAAGAAAAGTTAGTACTTACAGATAAATAATTGAAATGTAAAGATGTTTAAAGAGTATTTTACATATTCAAAAAGAGAAAGAAATGCAATAATAATTCTTCTACTTATTATTATTGCTAGCATCATTATTCCCTTTTTCTACCAACCAAAATTTAATACCAATAAAATAAATATTGCTTTGGCAGATTCTATTAATGCCTTACAAAAAAGAAGTACTACTGCAAAAAAATATTCTAAAAATTGGAGTAATCAACAATCAGATTTTAATGATGAAAAGGTTACTGAAATTATTTTATTTTATTTTGACCCCAATACCTTAGATATGGATGGTTGGAAAAAATTAGGACTAAGAGATAAAACAATAAACACTATTTTAAACTATATATCTAAAGGAGGAAAATTTAGAACACCAGAAGACATTAGAAAAATATGGGGCTTAAAAAAAGAAGAGGCAGATAGATTAATACCCTATATAAGAATAAAGCCTGACGAAACTTATAAAACAAGTGCCAACAGAACAAAGCAAGTTATTAATACAAACAAAAATGAAAAAAAATCTTTACTAGATATTAATACTGTAACAGCTTGGCAGCTTAAACAAATACCCAATATAGGCAACTCATTACCTTATAAGATAGTTACTTATAGAGAAAAGTTGGGAGGTTATTTATTTATTCATCAGCTAAAAGAAGTGTATGAAATGACGGATACATTATACCACAATATTTTACCTTATATACAATTGATACCAATAAAAATTAAAAAAATTAATCTAAACAAAGCAACAGAATATGATTTAAGTATGCACCCCTATATTGATAAAAATATTGCTAAAGCTATAGTAATACAAAGAACGAAATATGGGACTTATAATTCCATACAAGAATTAAAAACCAAAATCGTTTTTTTAAAAGAAGAAGTTTTTTTAAAGTTTGAACCTTATATAACTGTACAAGATGAATAGAGTATAGTCTAAAAATTTATACTAACATTTATCCATTCATCATCAAATTTTGCTTGGTATTTTTTATAAAATTGAATAGCTGGTTCATTCCAGTTCAGCACTTGCCAAACAATACCATTTAATTTGTTATTTTTTGCCTCTTCAATTAATTGTTCAAATAATTTACCACCAATTCCTTTTCCTCTCATCTCCTCCGAAACAATAATATCTTCTAAATACATTCTTTGCCCCTTCCATGTACTATATCTAATATAGTATAATGCAAAGCCTACAATTTTTTCTATATTATTTTCTGTTGTAGAAGCTACAAAGCCCTTCCATACAGGGTTTGTGCCAAAACCACTTTCTACAAAATGCTCAAAAGATACTGTTACTTCTTCGGGAGCTTTTTCAAAATGTGCAAGTTCCTTTATCAATTCTAATAAACGGCTACAGTCTGCTTTTTCGGCTCTTCTAATGTTTATCATCCTTTATATTATTACTGACCTTGTGCAAGGCTATAACTTTTTTTATCGCCCCAGCTATTTAATAATTCTAAACTACAAATTTTAAAATCGCCACTTAGGTTAACATATAAACCAATTATATCTTGCTGGTTTAAGGCAGTATCGTCTATACTTTCAAAACGAGCATTGTATTGATTTACTAAATTGGTATAACGGCTACCAGTTGGCCAAACTTGTGTGCCTCTATTACTAATATTAACTAACTTAAATTTTACACCTGCATGCCTTAAACATTTTTTTGCTAATTCTTCTGGTTGCACATTGCTTTCAATAAACATATCTACTCCAACAATTTTTTCACCAGTGTTTTCTGTTGTTTCAAGCATTGGGTTTTTATCTAAATGTAAAACAGAGCAGGAAAAGGGTACATCATTTAAATAAGCTTTAGGATTATGTTTTGGTTGTTTACCAAAATTGGCAATAATAGTATCTGCAAACTCTGTAGTATTTAATGCAGGGGTTGTTTTATCTCCAAAATCTCCTGTATGTACACCACTCTCTAAAGTATATAATAAAGCATTTTCAATTAAACTTGCACTTTCCATTAATCCTATATGCTGCAACATGCCAACACCACTTAACAATAAAGAAGTTGGATTAGCAATATTTTTTCCAGCAATATCTGGTGCAGTACCATGTACAGCTTCAAAAATAGAAATATGGTCTCCAATATTGGCACTTGGTGCAAAGCCTAACCCACCAACTAAGCCTGCACATAAATCGCTTACAATATCTCCTTGTAAATTAGTTAAAACAACCACATCAAATAAATTGGGTTTAGTTACTAACTTCATACATAAATCATCAACAATTACATCATCTGCATTTAATTCGGGATATTCTTTAGCAACTTCATAAAACACATCTAAAAATAAGCCATCGGTAATTTTCATAATGTTTGCTTTATGCCCACAGGTAATTCTTTTGGCTCCTTTTTTCTTTGCCATTTCAAAAGCATATCTGATAACTTGCATGCTACCTGGTCTGGTAATAAATCTTCTGCTTAAAGCAACATCATGAGTAAGCATGTGTTCAACACCACCATAAGTATCTTCAATATTTTCTCTTACAATAGTAATATCAATAGGAATACCAGCTTTGCTAAAAACAGAATCAACCCCATGTAATGTTTGAAAAGTTCTTTTATTTGCATAAGTGTTCCAGGTTTTACGTGCTGTAACATTTACACTTTTTACACCTTTTCCTTTTGGCGTTTCCATTGGTCCTTTAAATAAAATACCTGTTTGCTCAATAGTTTGTTGTGCTAAAGGTGTCATGCCATTGCTAAAACCTTTATCAAAAACCCATTTACCCATTTCAACTATTTGATAGTCTAAAGCAACATTAGCTGCATTAAATATTTTTAAAGTAGCATCCATAATTTCTGGGCCAATGCCATCTCCTTTTGCAACTGCTATTTTCCTCATTGTACTTTATTTTTGAGGTGCAAAAGTAAGGGTTGAAAGTGTAGTAACTTGTGAAAGAAAAAGTAAATAAATAATTTTATTATGGATATTAAATAGGTAATTTTTATACATTGTTAAATTGTAAGAGAATTGATAGATTTTAATCTGCAATTTTTTATCTTTACAGTTCAAAATTAAAAAACTATGTCTTTTTTCAAATCCGGAAACCCAACTTTATCTCAAAAAATGTTCGAGAAAAGCCTTAATGCTCAGGCAGAAATGCAAGGTACAATGAGCGTTAGGGGAACAATGAATAAGTTTGGCTTTTTATTACTTACAGTTATTGGTGGTGCAGCTTACACTTGGCAATTATATGTTAGTGGTCAGGAAAAATTGATGACTACACTTATGATTGTTGGTGTAATTGGAGGCTTAATTTCAGCTCTTGCAATTGCTTTTAAACCTAATTGGGCTCCTTTTTTAGCTCCTGCTTACGGTATTTTAGAAGGGTTTTTTATAGGTGCAATCTCTGTTGTTATTAATAATATGCTTGCAGAAGAAGGGCAACCTAATATTATTATGCAAGCTGTTGGTTTAACTTTTGGTGTTGCAATTGCAATGTTTGTATTGTATAATTTCAGAATTATTAAACCTACCGAAAAATTTAAAAGTATTATTGTTAGTGCTACAGTAGGTATTGCAATTTTTTATGGCATAACCTTATTGTTGGGCTTTTTTGGCGTAAAAATGGATTTTATGGCCTTTGGTAATGGTAGTTTATTAGGTATTGGTATAAACCTATTTATAGTTGCTATTGCTGCCTTAAATTTAATTTTAGATTTTGATATGATAGAACAAGGAGCCGAAAGAGGTGCCCCTAAATTTATGGAGTGGTATGGTGCTTTTGGTTTATTGGTAACTATTGTTTGGTTATATATTGAAATTTTAAAACTATTAAGCCGTTTCTCTGGCAGAGATTAGAAGAGAAATACAGGTAAAAATTTAAAAGCCCCTTGTACATTACAACAAGGGGCTTTTAAATTTATTTAATGCTTATTTTTTATTTTTTAGCTAATTCGGCAGCCATTGTTTTACCAATATCTGCAGGGCTTGCAACAACAGCAATTCCACATTCTGCCATAATTTTCATTTTAGCAGCAGCAGTATCATCTGCACCACCAACAATTGCACCAGCATGACCCATTCTACGACCTGGAGGTGCTGTTTGTCCAGCAATAAAACCTACTACTGGTTTTGTTTTATTGTCTTTAATCCAACGTGCAGCATCAGCTTCCATACTTCCTCCAATTTCGCCAATCATAATAATACCTTCTGTTTCAGGGTCATCCATTAAAAGTTTTACAGCTTCAACAGTTGGTGTGCCAATTATTGGGTCTCCACCAATACCAATAGCAGTAGATATACCTAAACCTGCTTTTACAGCTTGATCGGCAGCTTCGTAAGTTAATGTACCAGATTTAGAAACAATGCCGATTTTCCCTTTCTTAAATATAAAGCCAGGCATAATACCAACTTTGGCTTCTTCTGCAGTAATTACACCAGGGCAATTAGGACCAATTAACCTTGTACTTTTCCCTTGTAAATAATTTTTCACTTTTACCATATCTTGTACAGGAATACCCTCGGTAATGCAAACAACTAAAGCAATACCTGCATCGGCAGCTTCCATAATTGCATCAGCAGCAAAAGCTGGTGGTACAAATATGATACTAACATTGGCTCCTGTGGTTTTTACTGCTTCTGCAACAGTATTAAATACTGGTTTATCTATATGGAAAGTTCCGCCTTTATTGGGTGTTACACCACCAACAACATTGGTTCCATATTCTAACATTTGAGTTGCATGAAAAGTACCTTCGGTACCTGTAAAACCCTGAACAATAATTTTAGAGTTTTTATTAACTAATACTGCCATTTGAAGATTTTTTGTGTCGCAAAAATAAGAGAAACTAAAGCATTGGCAATATAAAATTTAAAAGACTACCCTTCTTTTTTAGTTGTTTTAAATTGTTTATTAATAGAAGTAAATGTAAAG
>JAIBAV010000165.1 GCA_019695015.1 Chitinophagaceae bacterium | reverse complement strand
ATTTATTTTTTGTAGCAAGTTCTTTTGCACCATATCTCATAATACTTGCTAATTGCCTATCTAATTCTCTTACACCACTTTCTCTGGTATGGTTTTCTATAATTTTTTGAAGAACTGCATCGGAAATTTTTAAGTTTATTTTTCCTAGCCCGTGTGCTTCTTTTTGTTTTGGAATTAAGTGTGCTTTTGCAATTTCAATTTTTTCTTCAATAGCATAACCACTTAAATCTATTATTTCTAATCGGTCTCTTAATGCAGGTTGAATGCTACCAATACTATTGGCAGTAGCAATAAAAAGCACTTTACTTAAGTCGTATTCTAATTCTAAATAATTATCATAAAAAGAATTGTTTTGTTCGGGGTCTAAAACTTCTAATAGAGCAGATGATGGGTCTCCTTTGTGGTCATTGCCTACTTTATCTATTTCATCTAATATCATTACAGGATTGCCAGATTTTACTTTTCGTAGGTTTTGTAAAATTCTTCCAGGCATGGCTCCTATATATGTTTTTCGGTGCCCTCTAATTTCACTTTCATCATGTAAGCCACCTAAGCTAACTCGGGTATATTTTCTGCCAACTGCATTGGCTATACTTTTACCTAAAGATGTTTTACCAATACCTGGGGGACCTACAAAACAAAGAATAGGACTTTTCATGTCTCCCTTTAATTTTAATACAGCAAGGTATTCTAGTATTCTGTTTTTAATTTTATACATGCCGTAATGTTCTTTGTCTAAAACCTTTTTGGCATTCTTTAAATCATAATTATCCGCAGTATAATCCTCCCAAGGCAGGTCTAACATTAAATTACAATGATTGTATATTACAGAGTAATCTGGAGTGCTAGGATGCATTCTTTCAAGCTTTGCAATATTAGAGTTAAACAGTTCTTTAGCTGCATTAGCCCATTTTTTTGTTTCGGCCTTTTTCTTCATTTCAGCAACTTCTTTTTCATTATGATCTCCGCCCAGCTCATCTTTTATACTTTTTAGTTGCTGCTGTAAAAAATATTCTCTCTGTTGTTTGTCTAATTCAGTTCGGGTTTTGTTGGTTACTTTGTTTTTTAATTCTGCAAACTGTAATTCACGTTGTAAAAGCTGAATTAATTTCTCTGCTCTTATAGTAATATCATTCATTTCTAACAAAGCCTGTTTCTCTGCTAATTCAGTATTTTGATTACTGCTTACAAAGTTGATGAGAAAAGAAGGGCTCTCAATATTCTTTAAAATAATGCTAGCCTCAGTTGGCAGGTTTGGAGATAGTTGAATTATTTGTGTTGCCAAATCTTTGATAGAATCAACCATTGCATCAAAGTTTTCAGTATTTGGTTTTTCGTCTTCTTTTAAAATATTAATTTTTGCTTTAAAATAAGGATCCACTTTAGTAATACTTATTAATTCAAATCTTTTTTTCCCTTGAATTATAATAGTGGTTCCACCATCGGGCATTTTAATTAATTTTACAATTTTGGCAACAGTACCAATATTGCATAAGTCTTTTGCCTCTGGTTCCTCAATACTGCTATCTTTTTGAGCAAGTACACCAATTAGTTTATCAGCTTTATAAGCATCGGTTACTGCTTTAATACTTTTATCTCTTCCTACAGTAATGGGTAAAACAACTCCAGGAAATAAAACTGTATTTCTTAATGGCAATATAATTAACTCTTCGGGTATTTTTAAATTGGCATCTTGTTCTGAGTCATTCTCTCCAATAGGAATAATGGGCATAAAATCTACTTCCTCGTCGCTATTTAATAAGTTAGTTTTTATCATAATATATTTAGTTGAGCTATTTTTAATATTCTATTAATTTTAAAATAAGAAATAACAATTATCAATATTAATGCCATTGGTTTTTTATATAAAAATGCTGTACAAAATGGCATAATTATGTTAGTATTGCACTACTTTTTAAGACAAAAAGCGTTATTTGAATATTTTTTTAAATTAACTATTGTTATTTCCATAAAACCCCCTACTTTTGCCGTCCCGAAAAAATAGAGTTATGGCTAGAGTATGTCAAATTACAGGGAAGAAACCTCTTACAGGAAATAGTGTTTCTCACTCAAACATTAAAACTAAGCGTAGGTTTTTACCTAATTTACAAACCAAACGTTTCTTTTTTACTGAAGAAAACCGTTGGATAACATTAAAACTTACAACAGAAGGTATAAGAACCATCAACAAAAATGGCTTAGCTACTGTTATTAAAGATTTAAGAGCACAAGGAGAAAAAATTTAAACCTAAAAGGTTTTAATAGTATATAAATTTTATTAAAATGGCAAAGAAAGGCAACAGGGTACAAGTTATATTGGAGTGTACAGAGCATAAAACTTCTGGAAAACCAGGCACAAGCCGCTATATAACTGTGAAAAATAAAAAAAATACCCCTGAAAGATTAGAGTTAAAAAAATTTAACCCTATTTTAAAGAAAGTAACATTACATAAAGAAATTAAATAATCATGGCAAAAGCAGCTTCAAAAAACTCAAAGGTAAAAGACCTTAAAGCTTCGGCAGAAGCTAAAAACTGGACTAAAGTAATTAAATCTGTACGTAGTCCTAAAACAGGTGCATACACTTTTAAAGAAGCCATTGTGCACAAAGACAAAGTAAAAGACTATTTAGCTTCTAAATAATTTTTTATCAATTATAGTATTTCTAATAAAGGCTTTCTGTAAAGTACAGAAGGCTTTTTTAGTTTCTTATTTAACTAAATTTGCTTACTGAGAAAAAGTAGCGAATTATACAAAACACAATTCTTTTTTACATTTCAGAATCTTCATAATTATGGGCTTTTTTAATAAACTTTTTGGCAAAAAAGAAAAAGAAACTTTAAACGATGGTTTGCAAAAAACTAAAGAAGGTTTTTTTACAAAATTAACGAAAGCAATTGCAGGCAAAAGTACTGTTGATGCAGAAGTTTTAGATAATTTAGAAGAGGCATTAATAGGTGCTGATGTAGGCGTTGAAACAACTTTGCAAATTATTGAGGGTATTGAAAAAAGAGTGAAAGAAGAAAAATATATAAGTACAGCAGAATTGAATAAAGTATTGCAGAATGAAATTCAAAAAATGCTTACCGATGCTAATGATGATGCTTATAGAAACTTCGAAATTCCTACCAATAAAAAACCATATATCATTTTAGTTGTTGGGGTTAATGGTGTTGGTAAAACTACCACAATTGGTAAATTGGCACATAATTATAAGAAAGCAGGATACAATGTATTATTAGGTGCAGCCGATACTTTTAGAGCTGCAGCTGTAGATCAACTTACTATATGGAGTGAACGTGTTGGAGTGCCAATTGTAAAACAAGAAATGGGAAGTGACCCAAGTGCTGTAGCATTTGATACAGTACAAAGTGCCATTGCAAAAGGTAGCGATGTTGTTTTAATTGATACCGCAGGAAGGCTGCATAATAAAACACATTTAATGGAAGAGTTAAGCAAAATAAAAAGAGTAATAAAGAAAAATATTTCAGATGCACCACACGAAGTAATGCTGGTTTTAGATGGTTCTACAGGTCAAAATGCTTTAGAACAAGCAAAGCAATTTACTGCAGCTACCGATGTGAATGCTCTTACTATAACTAAATTAGATGGTACTGCAAAAGGAGGCGTAGTACTTGCTATTGCCAACCAATTTAAAATACCTGTTAAGTTTATAGGTGTAGGCGAAAAAATAGACGACTTAATCATTTTTGATAAACAAGAATTTGTGGATAGTTTATTTAAACTTGAAAACTAAAAAAATACCTTTCACACATCTTTAAGAAATTTTAATGAAAGCAAAATCGCTAAAACAAGATAAAGTAAATATTATAACATTAGGTTGTAGTAAAAACCTGGTTGATAGTGAAGTTTTAAGCGGCCAGCTTTTAGCCAATGAAATAGATGTAGTACACGAAAATAAAAAACTAGATCATAACATTGTAGTAATTAATACCTGTGGTTTTATTGATAAAGCTAAGGAAGAAAGTATCAATACAATTTTAGACCAGCTTGAATTAAAACGAAGAGGTAAATTAGATAAAGTGTATGTTACAGGCTGCTTAAGCGAAAGATACAGAGAAGACCTTGCTAAAGAAATTGCTGAGGTAGATGCATGGTTTGGTACATTAGAATTGCCATTAATTTTAAAACAATTTAATGCCGATTATAAAACTGAATTATTGGGCGAAAGGCTTTTAAGTACACCAAAACATTATGCCTTCATGAAAATTAGCGAAGGCTGTAACAGAACTTGTAGCTTTTGTGCAATACCCTTAATGCGTGGCAACCATATTAGTAAACCAATTGAAGTTTTAGTTAAAGAAGCTGAAACACTTGTACAGAAAGGGGTTAAAGAAGTAATGTTAATTGCTCAAGAGCTTACTTACTATGGTTTAGATATTTATAAAAAACGTTCGTTGCCAAAACTATTAAATGCATTAGCAGATGTTAAAGGATTAGAGTGGATTAGACTTCATTACGCATATCCTTCCAAATTTCCTCTTGAAATAGTTGAGGTAATGAAAGAAAGAGAAAATATTTGTAATTATTTAGATATGCCTTTGCAACATGCAAGTGATGCAATGTTGAAGGCAATGAGAAGAAATATTACAAGAGAGGAAATGAATGAATTAATCTATAAAATAAGAAACATTATCCCAGATATTTGCTTACGTACAACATTAATTTCAGGATTTCCTGGCGAAACAGAAAAGGATGTAGAAGAGTTAAAAGATTTTTTAAAAATTCACCGCTTTGACAGGGTAGGAATATTTACTTATAGCCATGAAGAAAATACAGGAGCTTATACTTTAGAAGACACAATTCCGCAAACAGAAAAAGAAGCTAGAGCACAAGAAATAATGGAAGTGCAACAAGAAATAAGTTTAGAAAAAAATCAAGCTAAAGTTGGTAAAACATTTAAAGTTATTATTGATAAAAAAGAAGCAGGAAGATATTTAGGTAGAACTGAATTTGATAGTGTAGAAGTAGATAATGAAGTAGTAATACAATCAGATAAGAAACTTACAATAGGAAGTTTTGTAAATGTAAAAATTACTAAAGCCTACGATTATGATATAGAAGGAGTAGTGGTTGAATAAGCATAAATAATGTAAAAAATTACTCTTTGAAATTTAAAACCAACTTTAATTGTTCTATGATATTGTAAATAATTGGACACCGATTATAGTGCATAAAAGTAGTAAAAAGCCTATCCTTAAAATTAGGCAAATGCATAGCAGGAAATTCTTTACATCCTTCAAACCTAAAATTATAAACAGTACATTTATTATCTTTTAAAAAACTACATGGTACAGTTTTAATTAACATCATACCATTAGAGCCTTTTTCTATAAATTGTTCATCAAATATTGCTCTGTTAATTTCTAAATGTGCAGCTAAATTATTTGCTTCAATTTCTTGCACGTTTATTAAAAGTGTTTTGCAACAATTTCCGCACAAAGTGCAATCAATTTTTGGAGATACTATTTCATTTAAAAGATGTACTTGTTTATCAATATATTCTCCATCAAAACTCTTTAAATAAGAAATAAAATCATCGTTTTCTTTTTCTTTATTACTAGCTAATTGCTGAATATTTGTAAGATTTGTTTCAAAATTTAAAGACATATAAACAAACTTATGTTATTTATTTCATTTGCCTGCAAATCCTTGTTTTATCCACATTTCATTGGCTTGTGTTTATAATCTATACTTTAGATGCCTTAATGCTTTGTTAGATTTGTAACTAAGAAAACTATAAAAAATAGCAACAATTTTTCAAATGAGTGAAATTAAAAAAATGACAAATTATACCGAAGATGATATTAAAAGTTTAGATTGGAAAGAGCATATAAGATTAAGGCCTGGTATGTACATTGGTAAATTAGGAGATGGCTCATCTGCTGATGACGGTATTTATGTTTTATTAAAAGAAGTTTTAGATAATTGTGTTGATGAACATACAATGGGTTTTGGAAAGCATATTGATATTTCTATAGAAAATAAAACTGTAACCATCAGAGATTTTGGTAGAGGCATTCCATTAGGCAAGGTTGTAGATGTTGTTAGTAAAATAAATACAGGAGCAAAGTACGATAGTAAAGCATTTCAAAAAAGTGTTGGTTTAAATGGCGTTGGTACAAAGGCTGTAAATGCGTTAAGCAATTATTTTAAGGTAGAAAGTTTTAGAGATGGAAAAACAAAAGTGGCAGAGTTTGAAAGAGGTGTATTATTAAAAGAACACAAAGAAGCAGCTACAACAGAAGAAAATGGAACAATGGTAACATTTGTTCCAGACGAATCTATTTTTCATAATTATAAATTCTTAAATGAATATTTAGACAATCAATTCTGGAATTATTGTTACTTAAATGCAGGGTTGGTTATTAATTTTAACAACAAAAAATACGTCAGCAAAAATGGCTTACTAGATTTACTAAACAGAAAAACCAATGCAGAAGAATTACGATATCCTATTATTCATTTAAAAGGAGAAGACATAGAAGTTGCAATTAGCCATAATAATGATTATGGAGAAGATATTTATTCTTTCGTGAACGGTCAATATACAACACAAGGTGGTACACACTATCAGGCTTTTAGAGAAGCTTATGTAAAAACAATCAGAGACTTTTTTAAAAAAGATTATGATACTGCAGATATTCGCCAAAGCATAGTTGCAGCAGTTAGTGTTAGAGTACAAGAGCCAGTTTTTGAAAGTCAAACAAAAACAAAATTAGGATCCTCTGTGGTGTATGAAGGTGGCCCAAGCATGAAAAAATTTATAGAAGATTTTTTAACCAAAGAATTAGATAATTTTTTACATAGAAATACATCTGTAGCAGATGCTTTAAGAAGAAGGATAGAACAAAGCGAAAAAGAAAGAAAAGAATTAAGTGGAATTAGAAAATTAGCAAATGAACGAGCCAAAAAAGCTAACCTTCATAATAAAAAACTTAGAGATTGTAGAGTACATTTAAACGATGAGCCACCTAACAAAAACAAAGAAGAGTTTATAGAGTTACAAAATAAAAGTACCATTTTTATAACAGAAGGAGATAGTGCAAGTGGTAGTATAACAAAAGCTAGAAGTGTAGATACACAAGCAGTTTTTAGCCTTAGAGGTAAACCTTTAAATAGCTATGGTTTAAGCAAAAAAATTGTTTACGAAAACGAAGAGTTTAACTTATTGCAACATGCATTAAATATTGAAGATGGCTTAGAAAACCTTAGATATAAAAATGTGGTAATTGCTACCGATGCTGATGTTGATGGAATGCACATTCGTTTACTTTTAATGACTTTCTTTCTGCAATTTTTCCCCGATCTTGTTAAACAAAACCATGTTTATATTTTAGAAACCCCTTTATTTAGAGTTCGTAATAAACAAGAAACTATTTATTGTTATGACGAAACTGAAAAACAAAATGCAATTCATAAACTTGGAGGGAAACCTGAAATAACAAGGTTTAAAGGCTTAGGCGAAATTAGCCCTGTTGAATTTGAAAGATTTATTAATGAAGATATTAGGTTACAACCAGTATTGTTAGAAAAAGGAGAACATATTCAACAATTGTTAGAATATTATATGGGAAAAAATACACCACAAAGGCAAGAGTTTATTATTGATAACTTAAAAGTAGAATTAGACATAGTTGAAACAGTGGTTTAAACTTTATTATTTTAATTTTTATATAAATGTTCGAATTTCATAAAGATAGAAAAAGGTATTTTGATATTCAGGTTGCTAATGCCAGTGAATATGTTATTCCTTTTATAGAAAAAAAATTTACGATAAAAGAAGAAATGAGGGTTTTAGAAATTGGCTGTGGCGAAGGGGGCGTTTTAAAAGCCTTTTTACAAAAGGGATGTACAGGATTAGGGGTAGAGTTTGATATACCCAGAATTGAAGATGCAAAACAATTTATGCCGCAAGAAACACAATCTGGTAAAATTAAATTTATATCAAAAGATATTTATAATGTGAATGCAGCTACCGAATTAGATGGCTTATTTGATATTATAATTTTAAAAGATGTTATAGAACATATACATGATCAAGCAAAGTTAATTGCATGGATGAAAAATTTTTTGCAACCGCATGGTATTATCTTTTTTGGCTTTCCACCTTGGTATATGCCTTTTGGTGGCCATCAGCAAATGTGCAGAACAAAACTTATGCAAATGCCATACATTCATCTGCTGCCAAAACAACTCTATAAATGGTTACTTAAAAAAAATAATGAAGCTGTAGATGATTTAATGGAAATAAGAGAAACCCAAATTACTATTGAACGCTTTGAAAAAATATGCAAGCAAACAAACTATACAATAATTCATAAAACACATTATCTCTTAAACCCTATTTATAAATGGAAGTTTAATGTAAAACCAAGAAAACAATTTGCATTTATACAGGCAATTCCATTTGTAAGAAATTTTTTTACAACCTGTGTATATTATGCAATAACTCCAAATTAATTTTCAATGACACAATTAGATATTATAAGAAAAACCAAATCACTGTTTATGAAATGGAAGCTACACAACTTGTTTAGCCCATTCAATGGTTTTTTACTGAACCTCTATTACATGAATCATTTAAGCAAATGGAGAGCATCTACAACTGTAAAAGGATACAACGATTGGTATCAAAAAAAATGGGATTATAGTAGAAGATATATACTATACGAAGAAATTTATAAAACCGAAAACATTACTACACAAGCAATAGATTATTTTGAATTTGGCGTGTGCGAAGGACATTCTTTTAAATGGTGGCTGCAAAAAAACCAAAACACTACAAGTAATTTCTATGGTTTTGATACTTTTGAAGGCCTGCCTGAAAAATATGGATTTTTTGAAAAAGGAACAATGGCTGCAACCATTGAAAACTTAAATATTAAAGACACAAGAGCAAGTTTTTATAAAGAACTTTTTCAAGATACCCTTAACCCTTTTTTAGAAAATTATAAAAGTAGTAATAAGAAAATTATTCATTTAGATGCTGATATTTTTAGCTCTACCATTTTTACCTTATCTCAGTTATTTAGATTTTTAAATAAAGGAGATATAATAATATTTGATGAATTTGCTGTGCCAACGCATGAGTTCATGGCTTTTAAAATTTTTTCTGAAAGCTTTTATCTTAACTACGAAGTAATAGGGGCAACCAATAATTATTTGTTTCTTGCTATAAAAATTACTAAATAAAATTTAAACTATTTATACTACATGATACATATCGTTTTTGAACAAGCAAATGTGAATGCCTTAAAAAATGCAATTGAACTAGATGAAAATTTACAAGGTGATGTGTTAGAAATAAAAGATGATTATGCTGTTGGGCCATTGTATAATATTTATGAATCAGAAGGTTATCAGCAAAGAAGAGAATGGTGGAAGAATTTATTAGAAAACTCACCTTACAAAGAGCAATTAGATATTGTTGATGATAAATTAACAGTTCACAACCTTATAAAAAAATTAGAAGAAAATACAGAAGAAAAAGTTTGGATTTGGGCAGGTCAAAACCAACACGATGTGTGTGGCTATTATTGGTTAATGAGTCAATTAAAAAATTTTCAAAGCAGAATATTTATTTTATACTTAAATAATTTGCCATTTATAAATGAGAAAGGTCAAATATTTTATCCGCAGCATTTATCAGAAATTCAACCCAAAGAATTTTTAAAAGCAAAAAAATTAGCTCGTGAAATTACTTTAAGCGAATTTGAGCTTGACCCTGATGAATGGAAAAAACTTAGCAATGAAAATGCAATGGTTAGAATTTTAGAAGGAGGTAAAAAAATTGTAAGTAAAGAAGAAAATTTTTATGACAATGAAATTTTATCTGCAATAAATAACGAACCACAAAAGCTCAATAAAATTTTACTCCATATTTTAAATAAAATGAAAATAAAAACGGGAGACGTTTTTTTAGTTTGGAGAATAAATGAGTTGGCAAAGCAAATGAAAATAGAAATTAGTGGAGATTGGAATAAAGGATGGAAAGAAATGGAAATGAGTTTGCTTAAAACTCCACAATAAATTACATGATTGATAAATTTGAATTTTAAAATGATGTCCGATACAAACAACAATGAATCTGGTGTACAACTGCAATTTAAAAATTGGTTTTTAGATTATGCATCTTATGTAATTCTAGAACGTGCTGTGCCTGCTATTGAAGATGGATTGAAACCTGTACAACGCAGAATTCTTCATGCAATGAAAGAGATGGATGATGGGCGTTTTAATAAAGTAGCCAACATTATTGGGCAGGCAATGCAATACCATCCTCATGGAGATGCAAGCATTGGTGATGCATTGGTAAATATGGGCCAGAAAGATTTATTAATAGAAACTCAGGGAAATTGGGGAGATATAAGAACAGGAGATGATGCTGCTGCACCACGTTATATTGAAGCAAGACTTAGCAAACTTGCTTTAGAAATTGCCTTTAATAATAAAACCACTAATTGGCAATTAAGTTACGATGGCAGAAAAAATGAGCCAATTGTATTGCCTATGAAATTTCCATTACTGCTTGCTCAAGGTGCAGAAGGCATTGCAGTAGGGTTAAGTACAAAAATTTTACCACACAATTTTATCGAAATTATTGAAGCCTCTATCAAATATTTAAAAGGTAAGAAGTTTGAACTTTATCCAGATTTTCAAACTGGTGGTTTAATAGATGTAAGTAATTATAATGAAGGTAGAAGAGGTGGCAAAATAAAAGTGAGATGTATTATTGAAGAAATTGATAAAAAAAGCTTAGTAATTAAAGATGTGCCATTTGGTGTTACGGTAGCACAGCTTTGTGAAAGTATTACAAAAGCAAACGATTCCGGAAAAATTAAAATAAAAAAACTTACTGAGTTTACAGGCAAAAACGTTGAAATTCAAATTGATTTAGCCGCTGGCATATCAAGCGATATTACTATAGATGCCTTATATGCTTTTACTGATTGCGAAGTAAGTATTAGCCCCAATGCATGCATTATTGAAAATAACAAACCAAAATTTGTTGGTGTGCAGGAATTATTAAAAATTTCTGTAGATGAAACAAAAATGTTATTACAAAAAGAGCTGCAAATTAAATTAGCAGAGCTTGAAGATAAATGGCATTATACTTCTTTAGAAAAAATATTCTTTGAAGAAAAAATATATAAAGAATTAGAACAAAAATATGCCTCGTGGGAGCTTGTTTTACAAGCAATTGAAAATGCCTTTCAACCATTTATTAAAAAGTTAAAAAGAAAAAGTATTAGTAGAGAAGATGTGTTGAAACTTACTGAAAAACCTGTAAGAAGAATTTATAAATTAGATATAGATGATTTAATAGAACAGATAAAAGCTATTGATGCTGAAATTGTACAGGTAAATAACCATTTAGAGCATCTTACAGATTTTACAATTACCTATTTTGAAAACCTTCAGAAAAAATTTGCAAAAGGTAGAGAAAGAAAATCGGAAATTAAATTGTTTGACACAATTAAAGTGCAACATATTACCATTGCCAACACAAAATTATATGTGAATAGGGAAGAGGGCTTTATAGGAACAAGTTTAAAGAAAGATGAATTATTATTTGAATGCTCCGACTTAGATGATATTATTGTTTTTACCAAACGTGGCATAATGAAAGTGGTAAAAGTAGGAGATAAAGTTTTTATTGGAAAAGACATTATTCATGCCGCAATTTTTAAAAAGAACGATGAACGTACTACCTACAACATGATTTATGTAGATGCAAAATCGGGTATTAGTTATGCAAAAAGATTTAATGTAACAGGTATTACCAGAGATAAAGAATATGACTTAACCAAAGGCAGCGATAAAAGTAAAGTACATTACTTTTCATCAAATGCAAATGGTGAAGCAGAAATGGTAAAAATAATTTTAAGCCCTAATTGTACAGCTAGAAATAAAGAATTAGAATTTTATTTTGAAGAATTAGAAATTAAAGGCCGAAGCAGCCAGGGAAATATTGTAACTAAATATGCAGTAAAATCTATCAAGTTTAAAGAAGCTGGTAGAAGTACATTAAGTGGAATTAAACTATGGTTTGATGATATTTATGGTAGGTTAAATACAGAAGAAAAAGGGCAGTATTTAGGAATGTTTGAAGACGATAAATTACTTCTTATTTACAAGGACGGATATTATGAAATTACAGATACGGAATTAACACAAAGATTGGATGGAGATAAAATTTTACTAATCGAAAAATTTAACCCTCAAAAAATTATTACTGCTATTTATTTAGATAATGATAAGCAACAATTTAATGTTAAAAGATTTTATATAGAAACTACAACTTTAAAATCTAAATTTTTATTTATTAAAGAAGGAGATGGAAATTATTTAGAAACAATTACCACAGCAACAGAGCCAATATTGCAGGTGCAAACAGGGCGTGGACAACAAGTAAGAAAAGCTAAGTTTAAAATAGACAAAATGGTTGAAGTAATGGGCTGGAAGGCAATAGGTGCAAAGCTTATGGACTTTAGTAAAACTGTTGAGATGGAGTGGATACAAGTACCTAAAGTAGAAAACAATCAAACAGAATTATTTTAAATAAAAAGAGCCAAGTTTTTCAACTTTGGCTCTTTATTAATAAAACCACAAAATATACAATCATCCAATTATTTATTTGCGTATAAATAAACCATTATTTGTACGTCAGAAGCAGCATATTTATCTGTAATAGGTAATAATCTTGAATCTAAGCTAAAGAAAGCTTGAGCAAATAATTTTTTATCAGAAACACCACGTACAATACCAGGAAACTTAATAGGCACTTTAATACCCTTTATGGTTAATGTACCTGTAAGTTCTACAGCAGTTTCTGAAGTGTAATTTACATTTTCAATCTCAAAAATTGCTTCCGGATGTTTTGTAACATCAAAAAAATCATCGGCTTTTAAATGCCCTTCTAATTTAACGCCAGCTTTATCTGTAACTTTTAAATTAGCCATATCAATTACAAATTGCCCTTTGGTTATTCTTCCATTTTCAACATTTACATTTCCGCTCTTTAGCATAAATGTTCCAGGATGGTATCCTTCTTTTTTACTTCCAACCCAATCAATTTTTGAGTGTTCCGTATTTACTTTATAATCATCTGTTACTAGGGTTTTAATACCAGGTACAAAAGAATAAAGTGCAGTAAAACAGGCAATCGCTAATGCCGAAAATAAAACTTTTTTCATGTTTAATTAATTGTTTAGGATTCAAATATAATGGCAAATTGTGTGTATATACATGCAAATAAATTCTTTTTCCTTATTTTATAAATTTTTAACAATTTTTAGCTAGTAAAAATGGTGCAATTTTAATTACTGTTAACCTTGTTGTAGTTGAAGTAAATTAATGGTAGTTTTTATTTTTGTCAATTTCTTCTCCAAGTCTTTCTCTTATGTCAATTTTTGCACCAATGAAAGCAAATATTCCTGTACCATATTCTCTTGCATAAGGGTTTGTTATAGAGCCAGCAAGTAATGAATTTTTAAAGTAGGGCGATATTTTTTGTAATTCTTCTTTTACTTCTTCTGCTTTTTTAACTCTAATTAGGTTTACATATTTGTTGGATAAGTCAAACCAATTAATATAGTCTGCATTAAAGGAAACTGCTTGTAATTTTTGCTTTGTGTAGTAATTTATTGCACCTGCTTGTCCATAGTTATCACAAAGTATTAGTGTATTTTGTTTATTGGGTAAGGATAAATAAATACTATCCACTTTACTAGCTAATTCTTTCCAACCCAGCATATCTGCAAAATCTTGTGGTATTAAATGGTCTTTTCCATCTTCCCAACGTAATAAACCCAGTTTCTTATAATTTTCTGAATGTTTTACTATGTATTCGGGGCTTTTATTTGGAAAAGCAACATTATAAATAGGAATAAAGAGTAGTAAAGGAATAATAATTGCAATAGGTTGTAAATATTTTTTCCAACCACCTTCTAGAATTTTTGAAAGATAAACAGAACCAAATGCTATGTAAATTGGGTAAATGCCAATGGCATAATAATCCTTTGCCTTAAAATAAACAAAGGCTGTTAAAGTAAATAAAATTGAATAAATATATACTCTATACTTAGCAAAAGGGATATAAAACAAAAGAGCATAAAATGAGGAAAAGAGTACTACCAGTGAGCCTATAAAAAACAGTAATTGATTTTTCAAAAAATCAAGTCTATCTACATTTACTAATTGAGTTTCTGTTAATTGTTTTAAGTGATGAAAGATTGGGAAGTTGTTATTGTATTGCCACATAATATTTGGGGAGATAATAACAAACCCTAGTAAGGCTGCAAAATATAGATTGGGTTTAAAGAAAATTTTTCTATGTGTTGTTAGCAACAAAGCAGGCAATAGACCAATTAATAAAAAAATAATATTGTATTTATTCAAAAAACCTAATGCAAAAACTACAGCACCTATATACAACCATTTAAAATTTTCTGTATGTATGTATTTTAGAAGTGTAAAGTAAAAAGCTGTCCAACATAATATATCTAAAGAGTTAGGTTGATACAATATGTTTAGTCGTAATAGTGCTGAAAATAACACACAAGTTGCACCTAATGTCAAAGCAAAAATATTTCCATTTAATTCTTCTATAGATTTCCATACAATAAAAATTGTTAAAGCACCATATAAAGCTGGGAAGAATTTAACCCAAAAAAATGAATTGCCAAATAATTGAATTATGTACGATGTCCAAGAAGTAAAGGGTGGAACAGAAAGATATCCCCAAGCTAAATGGTTTGCTTGGTCAAGATGCAAAAATTCATCTCGTTGCAAGTCATACTCATTGCTAATTAAAAAAAAATGAAACAAAAATTTTAGCCCAATGAAACCAATTATTAATGCCGTCTTTTTTTTCATAAAGGGCTATAAGTAAAACCAATAATTACAAAAAATAAATATTATAGTACAGAACGAGGAGTTCTTACTCTATCTCTTGTTCTTCCAGGGCTTCCACCACCATAATAACCCATTGGGCCACCCCAATCTAAGTTCAATAATTTATAAGTTAATTTTAATTGAAAGGAGTAGAACAAATCTTTGTTTTTAGGGTTGCCACGAGGCATTGTAGTAGAAAAAGATTTTCCTACTTCATCTCCTCTAAACGCTACATACTGAGAATATGGGTTGCCTTGTAAAACAAATAAAGAAGGATCTACATAACTGTTAATACTTACATCATCAATATAATCGGTAAAAGTTTTACGAATAAATATTTCGGTACCAATTTGTAAACTTTCACTTAAATCAACTCTTATACCACCACCAAAACCAATATTAAATTGTGTACGAGAATAAGGTTTTCTATTAGGATAAGCAGCTAAACCTTGCCCTTCTGTACCCCATTCTCTTAAATTTACTTTATTCCCAAATCTATCTACTGTTGTAGGGTTAAATCCAAAAATACCAGGGCCAATAAAAATATATGGTGTATAAGCATAGTTATCAAAATTGTTTAAAATATCATATTCGGCTGCAACTGCAAATTCCCATATAAAACTCTTAAAGTTTAAATTTCTATTTTTAAACTTAATATTACTATTGTCTTTATCATCTGCTTTCACACTTAAACCAGATAAGCTTGCTCTAACTCTTAATTTTTCATTTAAATCATAACTACCTCCAAGAGTTACTGCAGGTGAAATTTGTTTTAATAATGGCGTTCCTTGAATTAAATCTCCATAATAAGCACTACCCCCTAATGCACCAGATAATCTTACTCTTTGAGCTTGCACAGATAAGGTAGTTAAAGTAAAGAAAAACATCACAAAACGTATTCCAGATTTCATACTCATAAAATTTAACTTTTCAGTTATTGCCAAAATTAATGCAAAATATTAAACAAAATATTTTTTATGCTACAATAATAGGCTTTTCATTACAAAATATTAATTTTCAATAATTTTTTTTACAAAAGTATATAAAAAGGGTGTTATTTTTTGTTGAAAAATGCTTTATAATTATTGAATTATTAAGAAAAATTACTTACAATAAACCTATCTTTTTGTTGCATATCTTTAATAATATAGGATAGATAACCAAACTCTATAAATAGCTGCTTTGTTTCATAACCAAATAATTCATTTATTTCTACAACAATTTTTCCATTTTTATTCAAGTGTTTTTTTCCAAACAACGCAATTTTTCTAAAAAACAATAAAGGGTCATTGTCGGGTACAAATAAAGCCAAATGTGGTTCAAAGTTCAGTACATTTTCTTTTAATGTATTATGCTCACTTTTTAAAACATACGGTGGGTTACTAATTATTAAATCAAAATTTCCTAAATTTGCCCAGTTCTTTTCATCTAAAAAATCTAGATGTTTAAAATTTATTTTTGTATTAAAAGTTAAAGCATTTTTCTTAGCAATTTCTAAACTATCTAAACTTTTATCTATTGCTACAACAGTAGAGTTTTTAAATTTATTTTTTACTTCAATTGCAATACAACCAGAACCAGTACCAATATCAATAATATTATTAAATGAGTGCTCATCTTCTTTTAGTAAATAAATAAGTTCTTCTGTTTCAGAACGAGGTATTAAAACATGTTCATTTACATAATATTTTTTATTGCAAAACCATGCATCATTGGTTAGGTATTGAATGGGTTTATGATTTAGTAGTTCTATGCTAATTCTATCAAAGTCTTTGGTTTGCTTATCATTCAGTATTTCATTTTTAAACAATAATCTTTGTGTTTTATAATAACCTGTAATATGTTCGATAGCTAGCTCTGCTATATTTTTAGCTTCACTGATACTATAAATGGAAATTAACTTATTGGTTAATTGTTTAAATGCTTGCTCAACAGTCATAAAAGCAAATTAAAACTATTTAAAATTATTTATACATAAAGCTTATAGCTTTTAGATTATTTTTGAACTCTTTAGAGAATGAGTACTGATGAAAAATATATGCAAAGATGTTTGCAGCTTGCAAAATTAGGAAATGGATATGTAGCTCCAAACCCAATGGTAGGTGCAGTTTTAGTATATAATCACAATATTATTGGCGAAGGGTTTCATGAAAAATATGGCAGTGCACATGCAGAAGTAAATTGCATTAACAGTGTTTCTGAAATTAATAAAAATAAAATTCCTTTTTCAACTTTGTATGTTTCTTTAGAACCTTGTAACCATTTTGGGAAAACGCCACCTTGTACAAGTTTAATTGTAAAACATAAAATAAAAAAAGTTGTAATTGGTTGTACCGATACGTTCAACTTAGTAAATGGTTCGGGTATAAGCTTTTTAAAAGAAAATGGAGTAGAAGTAGTTGTAAATGTTTTTCAGCATGAGTGCGAAACTTTGAACAAAAATTTTTTTACATTTCATCAAAAAAAGCGTCCTTATATTATTTTAAAGTATGCTC
Source organism: Chitinophagaceae bacterium (assembly GCA_019695015.1). Taxonomy (GTDB): domain Bacteria; phylum Bacteroidota; class Bacteroidia; order Chitinophagales; family Chitinophagaceae; genus UBA1930. The sequence continues at coordinate 4,960 of JAIBAV010000165.1, read as the reverse complement.
AATCTACCAACAATAAAATTGCTAGTCATAAGAGTGAAAGAACTTTTATCAGTAATTACTTTAGTAACAATTTAGTGCATCGTTGGAGGAGTGAAGAAGCTGCAATTTTAGTAGGTACAACTACAGCTTTAAAAGATAACCCTGCATTAACCAATAGGCTTGGTTATGGCAATAATCCTGTTAGGTTGGTAATAGATAAACACTTACAAATTCCTACCCACTATAATTTATTAGATAATAGCACAAAAACCATAATTTTTAATTTTTTAAAAGATGATGTAAAGCAAAATACCTTTTTTGTTAAATTGAATATGCATGAAAATGTTATCCATCAAATTGTACAATTCTGTACTAAAAATAACTTAATAAGTATTTTGGTAGAAGGTGGCACTAATTTGCTTCAAAGTTTCATTAATCAATACTTATGGGATGAAGCTAGGGTAATTACTAATAATACTTTATTTATTGAAGATGGAGTGGATGCTCCTAATTTTAATGGACAAATTTTGAATAAGATTAGCCTTCTACATGATACAATTACATTTTATACTCCTCAATAACTATGAAAACAGATGCTGAATTTTATTTAACTATTGCTCAGGAATCTAAAGCTGAATATAAAGATAGAGGAAGTAGATTTTTAGCATTTGCTTTTCCTGTGCAAGATGTAGAAGAATGTAAAAAACAAGTTGCTACATTAAAAAAAATACATACTAAAGCGGTTCACCATTGTTTTGCTTATAAGTTGGGTTTAGATGGTAATAATTTTAGAGCTAATGACGATGGCGAACCAGCAGGCTCTGCAGGTAAACCTATTTTAGGACAAATAAATAGTAAGCAATTAACCAATGTTTTAGTTGTTGTTGTAAGATATTTTGGAGGAACATTATTAGGTGTACCAGGTTTAATAAATGCTTATAAAACTGCAACATCATTGGCTTTACAAACAACACCAATTATTCAAAAGCCAATAGAAATTATTAAAGACTTTCAGTTTGATTATACAAAAATGAATGAAGTAATGATAATTGTTAAAAAATACAATTGTACTGTTTTAAAGCAAGATGCACAGTTGTTTTGTTTATTAACTGTTGCTATACCTAAATCAAGCTTAGAGGCTGTGCAGTTTAAAATTAATGAAATTATTAATCGGTAAAAGTTTATTCCTTAATATTCTATTACCTTAACTGTAGCCTCCATATTATTTATACTAACAATAAATATTTTATCGTACTCTGTTTCCTTTAAGGCAGTAAACTTATTTTGTTTTAATAACAGGTTAGTTAATGCAGGTGTTGTGGTATTATGCCCAGCAATTACAATAGTTTTATTTTTTTCAAGCAAAAGCTGATTGGCAAATTCAACTAACTTTTTATGGTTGTAAAATTTTATTTGAATATTGTTTTTTATAGCTAATGGAGTTACAGTGTTGGCTGTACGAATAAAATTTGTTGAATAAATTTCGTTTATAGTATAAGTGTTTAAAACATCAGCTAATTTCTTTGCCCTTTCTTTACCTTTTTGTGAAAGTGGAGGGTTAGCATTCATTGTTGTAGAGCCTTTATTACTTGTATCTTTCTCTGCATGGCGTATTAAGATAAAAGTAGATTGTGCTTGTACTATTTGAAAACTTACAATCATTAAAATTATTAGAATTAGTTTTTTCATACTGGTTAGTTTATTTACTTAATATTTTTTTATACGCTTTATTAAATGAATGAATACTAAAATTTTGCTGAGCGTAGTGAATATTTCTTAAGGAATTTTCTTCTAATAAATACTTATGCTTCTGATAATAAATAATGAATTTTTTCATTTCTTCTATTATCTTATTTTCATTGTCAACTTCTGTTACTACTTGCCCATTTTGATTGTTTTGAATGTGAATTGGTATATCTCCTACAGGTGTTGCAATAATAGTACAACCATTTGCCATTGCTTCCATTACAACCAAAGGAAAGCCTTCTGTAGAGGAAGTGATTAATAAAATATGAGCTTGTCTATACAAATTTGCCAATTCATTTTTATCAACTATATTACCTTTTAAAATACAATGTTGCTTTAAGTTTTCTGGAATTGCATTGGCAACATCTCCTGCAAAAATAAAATTTATTTCTGGGTTAGTTTTATGAACTTCTTCTGCAATTGCTGCAATAATGTGTACCCTTTTTTCTATGGTGCCTCTGCCAACATACAAAATGTTTAAATGGTTATTATAGTTTTTATTAGGGGCGTTTTCAGGAAGTTCAATACCGTTGGATATATAATTAATTCGGTTGCTATACTCTTGTGGAATACCAATTGTTTGGTATTGTTTTATATGATCATTTATTCTTACTTTACTTATCATGATGGTTTGATGCAGGTAAGGTATAAATGGAATTCTTATCCAGGAAAAACTGTTAAATGAATGAATTAACTCTGTTAACTTGATTTCTTTTTTAACCCAAGGAGATATTTTGTATGCAAAATTGCATTGCCCGTTAAATACAATAGGAGTTTTACTTTGCTTATTTATATAAGTAACAATAATGCCACGATAAATTAAATTTAAAAAGTACAACCATTTATTATCGGTAAAAGAGGAGATGTTTTTTATATCACAATTGCTTTGTTGAAATTGCTTTAAAAAAGTAGTATCTGCAGAGGTTTTGGTAAAGTAAATTATACAGTTACTATCACCTGTTGCTTGTGTAATTAAAGCATGAACATTTTCTGCACCGCCGGTATGATAAAAGGGGAAAAAATAAAAAATATTATATTCTTTTTTTAGTGGTTTTAATAGAGCAATACACTTACCTAAAAGTATGAAAGGATAGATGAATACACTCTCTATTTTTCGTTTTATTATATAAGTGTTGTATTTCAAAAGCCAATTTTATTTTTAATTTCTTTACCTAAGCCCATTATTAAATTAATGCAAAAAGTGTATAAAATTTGTGTTTCAAAAATTCCCCATTTTCCATGTTTAATTCTACTCCATAAAAATCTTTTTTTAGTAGTTGCAATGGTAAAAAAAGAATTTCTTTTTCTATGAATACTACTTGTTACCGAATTAGAATGTACCCTATACAATAGTAATGGCTCATTTATTTTTTCTATTACTAATTTATCAGATAAAAGCTGTAACCACAAATCATAATCTTCAGTGTGTTTTTGCTTGCTGCTATAGCTATACATTTTAATGGTTGCAGCTCTCATCATTACGCTTGGATGTGCAATACAACATTCCCATTTCATTGCATTTTTAATTTCTTTTTCTGTAATACACATTTTGTCTAAATGCCAAAAGCCAGTATGCTCATTGTTTTCATTTATAAAGCAAATAGTTGTTGCAACTAATGCGGTATTGTTATTTTGTTCTAACCAATTAACTTGCTTTTCAATTCTTGTAGGCAAACAAATATCATCAGCATCTATACGGGCAATGTATTTACCTTTTGCTAGTTGTATGCCTTTATTGAGAGAATAAATTAAACCTTTATTTTCATTGTTAAGTATGTGTATTAATCTATGGTCGGTATAGCTATTAATAATATTTATTGTATTATCTGTTGAACCATCATTAATAATTAATAACTCAAAATTTTGATAGGTTTGATTAAGTACACTATCAATAGTTTGCTTTATAAAATGTTCACAATTATAGGCAGGTAATAATATGGTAACTAATGGCAACAATTAAAATTCTTTAAAATAAAAAGCTATCAGCGAAAAATACTGATAGCTTTTATAAAAATATATTTAAGCTTTTTTATTTCTATTTTTCCATTCGGAGAAAAGTGTTAAAGCCAATAGAGCATAAATAAGCATTTCGGCAATTCCAGAAAACTTCCAACCTAAAGCATGACTTTTAGGCTCAAATTTAAACATAATTTCATGCTCTCCTGCAGGTATTGGCATGCCTCGTAATACATAATTTACTTTAGCATAAGGTGTAAGTTTACCATCAATATAAGCATTCCAACCTTTGTTATAATATATTTCACTAAACACTGCAAATTGCTCAGTGTTGGCTTTGCTTTTATAAGTTATTACATCATTTTGTTTCATTTCTACAGTAATATTTGCTGTAGTATCGTAACTAAATTTTGTATTGGCTATTTGCTCAAATCCTTTTCCTATAACTGCAGTATCTTTTACAGATAAGTTGGTTAAAGCATTCATTTCTTCATTAGGAGTACCAACAATTTTTAATGCCTTAATAAACCAAACAGGTCCACAAGCATCTCTATTAATTTCTACCTGATCAGCTTTGCTTGTACCATGTATAATATACTTGGTATTTAGCATGTTTAAAACAGGTTTACAGTTAGGATAATTGTATAATTGATTTTCGGCCAAATCTTGAAAAATGCTCAATTTGGCAGGATGATAGCCTCCAACAGATTGATGATAATAAGATGCTCTTGCACCATAATTTATTGCAGCCTGTGCACCATTGCTTACATCAAAAACTCTATAATCTGATTTGTCTTGTAAAATAAATTTATCTGCAGGTGTAGGGTTAAAAGAAGTTTCATAATCTTCTTTATATTGGTAGTTATCGCTATTTAAATATTTAACATCAACTGTCATAATATCAATAAAAGAAAATAATCCAATAGATGCAAGAAGCATCCACTCTTTAGCTTTATTTTTTATTAATAGCCAAATAGCAAGTGCAGCTACAGCAACATAAAATAATGCTCTAAGAATGTCGCTCATAAATAAACTTTTTCTGTCTTCCACTAAACCATTCAACATTTTTTTTCCAGCATCTAAATAAACAGCTTTGGTTTCTGCATCAGGAATATTGTTGATGTTGGTTATTAAGTTGGTGTCAGATTCTCCTTTATAATCAAAGCCAAAATACATCAGTATTAAAATAATAAAAACACCACCAGTAATCATCAACCCTTTTTTATATTGTATAAAAAGTGCAGCCTTGTCTTTAGTTTCAATAATTTTTTGAAGGGTA
>JAIBAV010000031.1 GCA_019695015.1 Chitinophagaceae bacterium | reverse complement strand
AATATAGCCTCGAAAATTTTTATCGTCTACGCTTTAACTCTTGACTCTCTATAAAAGGCGGCATTGGCTGTAAACTAAAGCTACTTAAATTATTATTAGTTGTTAGCCCTGCTTTTTGTGCAATTAGCACACCATATTTACAATCTCCAAACCCTTCAATAGCATGAGCATCAGGGTTTATAGAAATTAAAATATTATTATCTACTGCATCATTGATGTATCGCCAATCCATATCTAATCTTCTAGGGTGAGCATTTAGTTCTATTACTACCCGGTGTTTTTTACATGCTTCAAATAAAGTAGAATAATTCACCGGATATCCATTTCTACTTAATAATAACCTGCCTGTTAAATGTCCTAAAATAGAAGTATATGGATTGGTAACAGCACCTAAAATACGATGCATTGCTTTTTCTTCATTCATTTTTAAATTAGAATGTATAGAAGCTATTACCAAATCGAATTTATTTAAAATTTCTGGCTCATAATCTAAGCTGCCATCATTTAAAATATCGCTTTCTATACTTTTAAATATTTTAAAGGGATAAAGTTTTTTATTTAATTCATCTATCAAAATATGTTGTACTAAAACTCTTTCTACGCTTAACCCTTGAGCATAAAAAGCTGTTTTGCTATGGTCGCTAATAACTAAATATTCAAAGCCTTTTAGCATACAGGCATTAGCCATTTCTTCAATAGTATTTACACCATCACTCCAATTACTATGGCTATGAATGATGCCTTTTATATCTCTTGTTTCTATTACTTTGGGTAATGGCTGCTTAAAGGCTAATGCAATTATTTCTGCAGTTTCTCTTTGGTAAGCTGGTATATAATTGCAATTGTTTAAAGAAAAAATTTCTTCTTCTGATTCATAAGGGTCCGTTATTTGCCAGCCTGTTTTACTTATCCATTCTTCTAAAAAATGATTACTGCAACTTGTTGCAAAAAGTTGGTTAAATAAAAACGAAACATCGGTTAAATAAAAACAAAGTTCTACATTTTCAATTCCTTTAAAAATTATATAGCCCTCATTTTCCTGAATTATGTTATAATTATTTGACTTAAAAAAAATTTTCAACTCATTAACTTCCACATTGGTTACCCATTCTACTTTATCCATTACTTCTATTTGTCTTCTAAAAGAACCTGTAAATATAAATTCGGAATGTAAAAATGTTTGTTGCAATTTTTGATGAAATGCAATTGCATAATTCTCTATTTGTTGATACAGATAATTGCCAAAAGTGTTTAAGTAAAACTCAATATTTTCTTTTATGGTTTGTTGTGTTTTTTCGCCAAAACCTTTAAATAAAGTCAATCTATTTTCATTACAAGCATAAAGCAATTCGCCAATACTTTCAATTTCCATTTCATGCCATATTGTAGCAATTTTTTTGGGGCCAATGCCTTTTATATTAAGCATTTCTCTTACCCCAATGGGTGTTTTTAAAATATACTCATTAAGAGTTTGTAAAAAGCCGTTATTTATTTGTTCTATAATTTTTTGTCCAACAGATTCGCCAATTCCTTTTAAAGAAAAAATTTTATTTTGCTCTAAAGAAGAAAGTTGTACAGGTAGTTTATCAATAGTAAAAGCAGCCGAGGAATATGACTTTGCTTTAAAACTATTCTCCCTATTAATATCCATTAGTTTAGATAGTAAAGAAAAGTTATCAGCTATTTCCGAATTGGTCATTATAATAAATGTTTGTGTTGAACAAATTAAGTATTTTTAAAAAAATATTTCAATCAATTATCTATAAAATGTAACATGTATTTATTTTACGAAATAAAAGAATAATATATTGTTATACCTTTTTAAATATTAATTATGAAATTAAAGTTATTAATTAGTTTAATGGTAATTCAGTTTACAGTAATCAAAAGTGTAAATGCTCAAGAAATAAATTCTGTTACCTTTCTAAAAGAATTTAATGAACTTTTTTCTGATGCACAAGATGGTTTTCCTAAAAGTAAAGGTAGTTTGTTAGAAGATATTGGTTGGTTTGGTAGGAAATATGCAGCCAATAAATATTTTTTTAATAATTCTGCAATGGCAGCATTACAATATATTAAACCACACGAACCTACAAAGTATGTTCCTAAAGCAACACCAGAGCAGTTTTATTTTACACAAACATTTATTGTAGAAAGAAATGAAGGAAAATTTGCCAACGATTCTTTAGAAATAGTTTTAGATTTAATAGCAAAAGGAGGAGGATATGATAAAAAAAATATTAAGCAAGAGAAAGAGTATAGAAAAACATACAAATCAATAGAATATCAAAAAAGCAGTAAACCAATATACTCTTTGCTAAAAAATCTTAAAAGCAATACATATTCCATCACTATTTATTCTCCTGTTAGACCCAGTGATGTTGCAAAGCCCAAAAACAGATTAGGCTGTATTGTGTTTAAATATACAGGATTTTCATACGTATATGCAGTTACAGTATATGGAGAAAAACTAAGTAATGTAAATAATATAGTTGAAAAAGCTTTTAAAGCAACAGGGCTAGTGGATAGATACAACTCCTATTTTTGGCATCCCAAAAAATCAGTAGATCAGATTTCTATTGAATTAGGTAATAGTGTTATTGTTAGAGATGCAGGAAGTATTGATGTGGATTAAAAAATCTTTCTTATATAGCTTATATTTTCTTAAACAAAATAAAAAAACTCCTATATTTTTTTATATAGGAGTTTTTAAATATTGAATTAAAATTTATTTACTGCTCAAAATTTAAATCTAAGCCTAAACCTCTTAATTCATGTACTAATACATTAAAAGATTCTGGTACTCCAGCTTTTGGAATATTATCGCCTTTTACAATAGCTTCATAAGTTTTTGCACGGCCAATTATATCATCAGATTTAATAGTTAGTAATTCTTGTAAAATATTACTTGCACCGTAAGCTTCTAAAGCCCACACTTCCATTTCACCAAAACGCTGACCACCAAATTGTGCTTTACCACCTAAAGGTTGTTGTGTAATTAAACTATAAGGGCCAATTGAACGAGCATGCATTTTATCGTCAACCATGTGGTGTAACTTAATCATATAAATAACACCAACAGTTGCTTTTTGGTGGAAGCGATCGCCTGTTTCACCATCAAATAAATAAGTATGTCCGTTTAAAGGAATTGCAGCTTGATTACAATATTCTTCAATTTCCGTTGTAGAGGCTCCATCAAAAATTGGTGTGGCAAAACGCACTCCTAATTTTTTAGCACTCCATCCTAAAATAGTTTCATAAATCTGACCAAGGTTCATACGAGAAGGTACACCTAAAGGGTTTAGAACAATATCTACTGGTGTTCCATCTTCCATAAAAGGCATATCTTCAGCACGTACAATTTTGGCTACAATACCTTTGTTACCATGTCGGCCTGCCATTTTATCTCCTACTTTTAATTTACGTTTTACAGCTAAGTAAACTTTGGCTAATTTTAATACACCTGCAGGTAATTCGTCTCCAATTGAAATATTAAACTTCTCTCTTTTGTATCTACCTAATTCTTCGTTGTATTTAATAGTGTAGTTATGCAGTAAGGTATTGATAGAGTCATCTGTTTTTTCATCGCCTGTCCAACCTAAAGGATTAACTGTTGCATAATCTATAGTTGCTAAATTCTTTTGATTAAATTTAGCCCCTTTGCCAATTAAAACTTCTCCAAAACTATTGCTTACACCTAATGAAGATTTATCTCTTAATAAGATTTGCAATTTGTTTAATAATTGCTCTTTTAAATCTTCTTCATTATCCTGATGTAGTTTTTCTACTTTATCTAATAATGCTTTTTCACGAACCTTAGCATTTTTATCTTTCTTAGCTCTTTGGAAAAGCTTTTTATCTATTACTACACCTTCTGTTCCATTTGGAGCTTTTAAAGAAGCATCTTTTGCATCGCCTGCTTTATCTCCAAAAATGGCTCTTAATAATTTTTCTTCAGGGGTTGGGTCACTCTCTCCTTTAGGAGTAATTTTACCAATTAATATATCGCCTTCTTTAATGGTTGCACCAATACGTATAATACCATTTTCATCTAAATCTTTTGTTGCATCTTCACTAACGTTTGGTATATCTGGTGTTAATTCTTCTTCTCCTAATTTAGTATCTCTAACTTCTAATTCATATTCTTCAATATGAACAGATGTAAACCAATCTTCACGAACAACTCTTTCATTAATTACAATAGCATCTTCAAAGTTGTATCCTTTCCAAGGCATAAAAGCAACCTGTAAGTTTCTACCTAAAGCTAATTCACCATTTTGGGTAGCATATCCTTCTGTTAAGAAATCTCCTGCACTAACTTTTTGACCTTTTTTAACTGCTGGTCTTAAATTAATACAAGTAGCTTGGTTTGTTTTAATGAATTTAGTTAGTTGATAAACCACTAAATCATCTTCAAAACTTATAAGTCTTTCGCCTTCATTTCTGTCATAACGAACATGAATTTCTCTTGAATCAACAAATTCTACAACCCCATTTCCGTCTGCATGAATTTGAATTCTGGCATCCCGTGCTGCTTTTCCTTCTAAGCCTGTACCTACAACTGGTACTTCAGGACGAATCAAAGGAACTGCTTGACGTTGCATGTTGGAACCCATTAAGGCACGGTTTGCATCATCATGTTCTAAGAAAGGAATTAAAGAAGCACTTAAGCCTACAATTTGGTTAGGTGCAACATCTATATATTCTACATCAGACTTATCAAGTATAGGAAAATCGCCAGTTTCGCGGCTTACAATTCTGTCTTCAATAAAGTTTCCACTATTATCTAAAGGCGTACTACTTTGGGCAATTTTAGCTGTATCTTCTTCTTCGGCACTTAAAAAAGTTAATTCTTTCATATTAACTTTTCCGTTGGTTACTTTACGATAAGGCGTTTCAATAAAGCCCATTTCATTAATACTTGCATGTACACATAAGGTAGAAATTAACCCAATGTTTGGCCCCTCTGGTGTTTCAATAGTACATAAACGACCATAATGTGAATAGTGTACGTCACGAACTTCAAAACCTGCACGTTCTCTGCTTAAACCACCTGGCCCTAAAGCTGAAATACGACGTTTGTGTGTAATTTCTGATAAAGGATTGGTTTGATCTAAGAATTGTGATAATTGTGAAGTACCAAAGAAAGAATTAATTACAGAAGAAAGTGTTCTGGCATTAATCAAATCTACTGGTGTAAATACTTCATTATCTCGTACATTCATTCTTTCTCTAATGGTACGTGCCATACGAGCTAAGCCAACTCCAAATTGTGCATACAATTGTTCGCCAACTGTACGTACACGACGATTGGATAAATGATCTATATCATCTATTTCGGCTTTAGAATTAGTTAAACGAACTAAATATTTTATTATTTCTATGATATCTTGCTTAGTTAAAACCTTTTTAGTTAAAGGATAATCTAAACCAAGTTTTCTATTAATTTTATAACGTCCTACTTCTCCTAAATCATAACGTTTGTCCGAGAAGAATAATTTATCTATTATACCACGTGCTGTTTCATTATCTGGAGCATCGGCACCACGTAATTGACGATAGATATGTTGCACAGCTTCTAATTCGCTGTTAGAAGTATCTTTATTTAAAGTGTTGTAAATAATTGCATAATCGCCACCAACATCTTCTTTTTGTATAAATACGCTTTTAACCTGCATTTCAATAATGGTATTAATACCATCTTCGTCTAATACAGTATCCCTTTCCATTACTATTTCATTTCTCTCAATACTCACTACCTCACCAGTATCTTCATCCACAAAATCTTCAATCCAAGTACGTAGTACCCTAGCTGCAAGCCTTTTACCAATATGTTTAGATAATTCTTTTTTATCGGTTGGCACTTCATCAGCCATACCAAATAATTCAAGAATATCTTTATCTGTTTCGAAGCCAATAGAACGCAATAAAGTAGTTACCGGGAACTTCTTTTTACGATCTATATAAGCATACATAATATTGTTAATATCTGTTGCAAACTCCATCCAAGCACCCTTAAAAGGAATTACCCTTGCAGAGTAAATTTTAGTACCATTAGGGTGAACAGATTGCCCAAAGAATACACCAGGAGAACGATGTAATTGTGAAACCACTACACGTTCTGCACCATTTATAACAAAGGTACCTCTTGGTGTCATATAAGGTATATTACCTAAAAACACATCTTGAACAATGGTTTGAAAATCTACGTGTTCTTCATCGTTACAACTTAAACGTAATTTGGCTTTTAAAGGAACAGCGTAAGTTAACCCACGTTCCATACATTCTGCAATAGAATAGCGTGGTGGGTCAATAAAATAATCTAAAAATTCTAATACAAATATGTTTCTAGTATCAGTTATTGGAAAATTGTCTTTAAATACACGAAATAAGCCTTCGTTATTACGCTTATCTGGTGTTGTTTCTAATTGAAAAAATTCTTTAAAAGACTCTAACTGAATGTCTAAAAGGTCAGGAGTTTCGGCAAGATGTTTTGTTTTACCAAAATTAATCCTGTTGTTCAATGTTGTTGTTGACATAATATTTTGTAAAACCGGTTTATTGCAATAATAATTTGGAAAAAAGCATATACTCTTTTATAAACTGATATTCAGACAATTATGCTTAAATGGCCATTAACATAATCATCAAAATATAGTTTGCCAAATTTAAAAGGATTGCAAAAGTACGTTTTTGATTGGGAATGACAAAACTATTTTTTTTTAAAAGATTTATATAATTTATTTTTAAAAATAAAAGAAGTTTAAAAGGCGACATAAATAATGCAAGTTTTCAAAATAAAAGCACTGAAAATCAATACAAAATATTTTTGTTGAATATGAAAAGGTTCGTATATTTGAGAGTTAGCGGTCATTGTAGAAAAACGCACCCCTAAAAATGACTGAATAAAAAAGATAAGTAAA
>JAIBAV010000116.1 GCA_019695015.1 Chitinophagaceae bacterium | reverse complement strand
GGAGCATTCAATAGTAAAAAAATGCCTTTCTTGTGGTAAAGTTGTAAAAGGCAGAACCGATAAAAAGTTCTGCGATGATTATTGTAGAAATAATTTTAATAACCAGAAAAAAAGTAAAGAGAATTATAGCCCCTATGTAAAAGGAATTTTAAATACATTATTAAAAAACAGAAAAATTTTAGAGACCCTTTTGCCACCAGATAAACAAACTATCCATTTTAAAAAAGAAAAACTGGTACAAGCAGGTTTTATTTTTAAATATTTTACTCATACTTACATTAACAAACAACGTGAGACCTATTTTTATTGCTTTGATTTTGGTTATAAACAACTAGAAAATGATTGGCTGATGATTGTAAAAAGAAGAGAAGGAGATGAAAGAAGTATATAAATACAGTTACAAAAAACCAATAATAAGCAGCAAAATATAAACAATATCTCTGTATTTGTATTTTAATTGTTCTTAAAGAAGATATTAGGTAGCAATATTATATAAAAAAGGTTGGTATAAACAATACCAACCTTTGCTCTCCCTGTTGGACTTGAACCAACGACCCTCTGATTAACAGTCAGATGCTCTAACCAACTGAGCTAAGGAAGAATATTTTGATGTAAGATAAGAACTATTTTGGATATTATTTCCCTTTCGGGGCAGCAAAAATAAGGTTGTAGTATTTGAAAGCAAAATTTTTTTGCCGCTATTTAAAAAAATGAGAGAAAACCTTTGTTTTCTATGGCAATAAATACACCTTCTTCTCTTATTTCTACTTTATAGGTTTTTAAAAAATACCCTTCGCCACTCGTATTTCTACCATTTTGCATACAAAATTTATATCTATGTATTGGGCAAACAACATTAGCCAAAGCATCTATCCAACCATTTGCTAAAATGCCACTTGCATGAGGGCATTTGTGCGAAAAGGCAAAAATTTTATTGTTATGTTTAGCAATTGTATATATTTTATTTTTTACCTCCACCAAACACATATTATTTGCTTGCCATGGTAACAAGTTAATTGAATCTGCAATTTTATACCATTTTATATCTTGCATATTCTTTTAATAATGAATAGTTTTATACGGATATCTAATTTGATAAATATCTCTTACTTTATTTAAAATAACTGCTCTAAGTTCATCTATATTTTTTCTTTCTAATGCCGAAATAAATACACAATTATTATCGGTATTGTTTACCCATTTTTCTTTTAATTCCAATAAAATATCTTGTTTTACTTCGCTATGCAACCATTCATCAAAATATCTTTTTTCATACAAATCCATTTTATTAAAAATGGTTAATACAGGTTTATCAAAAGCTTTTAAATCTTGTAAGGTTTTATTTACTGTGCCAATTTGATCTTCATATTGTGGGTGAGCAATATCTACCACATGTAATAAAATATCTGCTTCTCTTACTTCATCTAAAGTGCTTTTAAAACTTTCAATTAAATGGTGTGGCAGTTTTCTTATAAACCCAACAGTATCGCTTAATAAAAATGGGGTGGCTTCAAAAACAACTTTTCGGGTGGTGGTATCTAATGTTGCAAATAATTTATTTTCTGCAAAAACATCGCTTTTACTTAGCAGGTTCATAATGGTGCTTTTACCCACATTGGTGTAACCAACTAGCGATACCCTAATTAATTCTCCTCTTTCTTTTCTTTGAGTGAAAGATTGTTTATCAATCTCACCTAATTTTTTTCTTAATAAAGAAATTTTATCTTTTACAATACGTCTGTCTGTTTCTATTTCTGTTTCTCCAGGGCCTCTTGTTCCTATGCCACCTCCTTGTCTTTCTAAGTGTTTCCACATGCCTTTTAAACGAGGTAAAATATATTGGTATTGGGCTAATTCTACTTGCACTTTTGCTTGAGCTGTTCTTGCTCTGCTTGCAAAAATGTCTAAAATAAGATCGCTTCTGTCTATAATGGGTATTCCTAAAACTTTTTCAATATTTACAAGTTGAGAGCCTGTTAGTTCATCATCAAAAATTACCATATCAATATTTCTTCCTTCAATATAGTTTTTAATTTCTTCTAACTTTCCTTTACCAACAAATGTTTTGCTATCGGGGTGTTGTAGTTTTTGAGTAAATCTTTTAACTGTAAGTGCACCTGCAGTTTCTGCTAAAAAAGCAAGCTCATCCATATATTCATTAACTTGCTCTATGGTTTGCTCTTTTTGTATTACACCTACTAAAATTACTCTTTCTTGTTTGTTTGTTTTTTGTTGTTTTTCTATCAAAAGGTTTTAGTTTTTTATGAACTGCAAAATTAGATGAATTGTTTGCAGCTATTAACATATTAAACAAGAAAATAAACTTTATTTAAGTTGAGAAGAAATGAACCAGCTTATGCTTTTTGAGCAATAATAGAAATAGCATTCATTTGGTCTTTGTATTTATTAAACACTTCTTTCATTACAAGTATGTGTTTTCTTGCTTTCGGAAATCTTAAAATATTAAACCCAATTTTTAAAGTTCTAAATAATCCTTCATCATCAATAATTCGTTTGGTTTCTAAAAGCAACATTGGGTTAGTGTTTATTTCTACAATTTTAAATCCTTCTTTTTCTAAAAGATGTATCCATTCGCTTTGTGTTAAAGGTCTTGCATTAACTCATATACAAGTGGCAAGTTCATGCTGAATTTTTGCTTTTGTATCTTCATTCAAATTATCTGGAGTTAGGCCCAATTCATGTATGCCATATAAACCACCTTTTTTCAAAAGCCTGTAAGCTTCTTTTATAATTTCAGATTTTCTATGGTCTGCTTGCATGGTTAGCATTGCTTCTGCATAAACTTTATCTGCACTTGCATCTTCTAACATTACATTAGAGGCATTACCAATAATAATTTTTCTGTTGTTGCTGTTTATTTTTCTTTTCAAAAGTGTAGCGGCTTCTTCATTTAGTTCTACACCTGTATAAGATTTTGGATTAAACTTTAAAACCTTCATAGCTGTATAACCTATACCTGGTGCAAACTCTATTACATTATCACTATTAGATATTTTTAAGCCCTTAATTAGCTTTAGTGTTAATTCTTTACCTCCAGGCCTTAGAACTTTTTTGCCCATTTTTGCTAACAGCCAATGTCCTTGCTCTGTATTAATTATTTTATTACTCATAAAATTTTAATTTGTATTGAAAGCTACAAAATTCATTTACAAGCAATGCTATTATTATCTAAATAAGAAATTTGATTTATTGAATGAGGAATATCATTTTTAATATCTTCTGAAGCACTTGATACAAGTGCATTACAAGATGTTTTATTTTTTTATTGTAAAATATTTTTTTAAAAAATGATGACAAATTTATGACAGGTATTGTGCTGTAAATTTTGTGCCCAATAAAACCATTATTCCTAATATAAAAACTATTTTTTTATATAATAATATTCATAAATTTTAATTTTCAATACTTTTTTCATGTAGAAGATTTTATATAATTAAGTATTGAAGAAAAATTTTACAGTTAAAATACTTTATTGTTTAATACTTAGTCTGCTTAATAACCAATGGCTTTTCAAACATTGTTGAACACCAATACTTTTCCCATCTTGTGGTTTGATGGGTAAAGCATAAACAATTTTATCATTAATCAATACAGTTAAAGTATCATTTCTTTGAATGATTTCATATTTATATAGAATACCATACTGCAATGTATAATTTAATGTTTCAGTATAACTATCAGACCAATCATAATATGTCCAACCATTAATATTATCAAACTTTGATAAACGCATATCTGTTAGTCCAAAATCAAGTTGATACAGAGATGTGCTGATGCTTGATGAAGTATTGGTATCTTCTTCTATTTTACCCCATTGAAAATCGAATCCATTAGAAACATCGTCAGAGCTCAATATCTTAGCGTAAAAAGTAATTATAAAATTTTTTTCTGCTTTAAACTTCCGAATATTTTTTTCAAACCATAGACAACCATTATTAACAGCGTTTCTATGATTCTTTTTAAAATAAAGTGCTTTATCTTTAATTCTTACAGAAAATTCGTCATCTGCTTTTTCCAATTTCCAACGATTCTTATTATTAACAAAGTTGTCCTTAAAAATTATTTTTTTTTGTCCATATAAAACAAAAGAAATTAAGATGCTTAATAAGAACATTGCATTTTTATATCCCATATTGTTTGCTATATTTATTATCGCCATAGAAAAATACTACAACTTCTATTCTAAAAATTTTGTGTAGAGCCAACAAGTGCGTACTTTTCATGCTCAAAAATATACAACTATGGTTATAATAGCTTTTTATAATTTAAAAGGAGGAGTTGGTAAAACTGCTTCTGCAGTAACCTTTGCATACTTAGCAGCAGCCAATGGTTTAAAAACTTTGGTATGGGATTTAGACCCTCAAGTGTAATTTGAAAATTTTTATGCAGATTCAAAAACTGCTTATGAAAAACTACTTGCTTCAAAAGATGCAGAAATAGTGCGACTTACCAAACAAATAGAAGATTTAATGAAACTGTTGGGGAAGAAGTAAAAAGGAACTAAATATTCTTGACAAACTATTACAATTTTATTTTCTTCCATTTTTTATAACTTTTTGTACATTTGGCAAATGGGAACAACAGCAGAAAAAAATACTACGCTTATAGACGGTTATGTTGGTATGCTTGTTAATTTAAGCACTACCAACAAGCTTGACCTTATTTCTAAACTTACAGCTTCTGTTAAAACCGACTTAACAAACAAAAAATCGTCATTCAAAAAAGCGTATGGTGCTTTTGAATCAAAAAAATCTGCAGAAGAAATTATTGAAGAAATTCGTAACAGCAGAGTTTCTACAAGACAAATAGAAGCATTTTGAAAAAGTATTTGATTGATACAAACATTGCCGTTTTTTATTTAAGAGGCAAGCATAATCTTGAATCAAAGTTTGACCAAGTTACGGCAGATGATTGTTATATTTCAGAAATAACTTTGGCAGAATTGAAATTTGGTGTTGAAAAAAGTGAAAAACCTGAAAAGAACCGAAAAGTATTGGAAAACTTTTTAACTGGTGTTCAAGTACTTCCTATTTTCCATTCATTAGATTTGTACGCAAAAGAAAAAGCAAGACTTCAAAAAGCAGGAACGCCTATTGACGATTTTGATTTGTTGATTGGCGTAACTTCTATAACACATAATTTGACAATGGTTACAAACAATACAAATCATTTCAAAAATATTCGTGAAATTGATTTGGAAGATTGGACACAAGCCTAGTTTTTTTCTTCTTCCTAACTAAACAAATACTCTAAATCTTCTTGTTGTAAGCTTTCCGAAGATTAGTACGATTTGAAATTACAAGATGTTTTATTTTTTTATTGTAAAATATTTTTTTATATTTTTTAGGAAAAAGTTTAAATACTAGTAGGTGTATTTACTCTTATACTTACACAATGGCAGAACTATAATAAAAAAGAAATTTTAGATTAAAATTAAACTACAACTTATTCTATTCATTTCAAAAATTAGCTTAAAAAAACAGAACCCTGCACTAATTAAAGTACAAGGTTCTTTTATTCCCAACTTCAACCAACTTTAAATTATTTATATACCAAATTTTATTAAAATATTTTTAGAAATAGCATTGTTATTTGGTATTTGTACTGTTGATTTAGTAGGTGTGTTGGATGTTTTAGGGGTAGTAGGTTCATACCTATATTTTTTTTCATCTAAACCGGTGCTGTCTTTTGTGTTATTATCTAACTTTTGTTTTAATCTATCGGCTTTTTGTTGTGCCTCTTCGTATTCTTTTTGTAAATAATCTTTTTCATTCATTCTAAAATCATCGTCATCGTCCTCATCGTATTTATTATTGGTACGTTTTAACCCTTCATTGGTCATTATGTATTCTACATTATGTTTCCAAGCAAGTTCAGAGCCATCTAAATTATACCAATCAAAATCTGAATCGTCGAAGAAGCTAACATGAATATTTCTATTCCAACTCCATCCTGCATTTCTTTTAATAATTATTTTTTTACCAATTGGTACGGCTATACTAATTATTACATTTTGATTTCTAAATTTATCTTTTGGGTTAATAGTTATCCCTCTTCCTAAATACAATAGTGTATCTTTTTGCTCAATAGAAAAGTTTATTTTTTGTGCTAACTCATTAGCTTGTTTTTTACTGTTGCCATTACTTAGTTTTACCATTTTTACCGAAAAACTATCGTTGGTTGCTTTTGTAATTCTTATTCTTACATTTTTTATTACACTGCTATCTTCATCTACATCTGCAAATGGGGCCATATCAAACCAATTATTATTGTAGTAATTGGTTAAGTTATTTGGATTAATTTCTAATTTATTTACTGTAGGATTGGTAAGTAAAACTTGTTCTTCCATAGCATTATTTCTGTATTTAAAATCTTTACTTAAAGAAACAAGTAAGTTTATAAAGCAAACCAAACCTAATACCCATAGTGCAGAGAAGGTATATCTTACCAAACAACTTTTACCTTTAATTTTTGCCAATCTGCGTACTATAAAAACAACTATAGCAATAATGGGTACCCAAATAAATAGTAACAATGTGCCCCATGCAAAAACATTTTGCCAACCAGTTGAAATAATATAACCTTTAAGTGGTAAAAATCCTGATGCTACAATACCTAACCCAAATAATGATACAACAATTGCCAATAACACTGAGCCTAAAATAAAATATGCAAATATTTTTACAATAAGTACAATTATATCGCCCAAGCCTTTACCTCTTTTTTTAAAAATTGTATTTGCCTCGGTAGAAAATTGCTTCCCTTTTTCTTGAACTGTGTTACCAAACTCTGCTCCTTTTTCGCTAATTGTTTCGCCAAATTTTTCCGCTTTTTTTGCAAAATTTTCAATATCGCTTTGAATAGTATTTTTTATATTATTTAAATCAACTTTTTCACCTTTCATTTCTAGTTTATCGGCACTAGATTTTGCTTCGGGTAAAAT
>JAIBAV010000111.1 GCA_019695015.1 Chitinophagaceae bacterium | reverse complement strand
TTTTCTGAACTTTTACATTTGTTTGGCGTAATTCCTTTACCACCTTATATAAAAAGAAGCACTACAGAACAAGATAGAGTTACCTATCAAACTATTTATGCAAAATTTGATGGAAGTGTTGCAGCCCCAACTGCTGGTTTGCATTTTACGGATGTAATGGTTAAGAACCTAAAGGCAAAAAATATTCAACCTATTTATACTACATTACATGTAGGTGCAGGTACTTTTAAACCTGTAAAGGCTTTAACAATGCAAGAGCATGAAATGCATGCAGAATATATTGAAGTTACCAGGCAGTTTATTGAACAATTATTAAGTAAAGATTTTCCCACCATTATAGCAGTTGGTACAACATCTTTAAGAACAATTGAAAGCCTTTATTGGATGGGTGTGAAAATAAAAACACAAACCAATTTTACATCATTTAATGAAATTGCCATTAATCAATGGGATGCTTATGAGTTACCTCAAGAAATTTTGGTAAACGATGCCTTAAATAGTTTATTACAATGGATGATTGAGAATAATAAAGAAAAGATTATTACTAAAACACAAATAATTATTGCACCAGGTTACAATTTAAAAGTTGCAGATGCTTTAGTTACTAATTTTCATCAGCCACAATCTACTTTGTTATTGTTGGTAGCTGCAATAGCAGGAAACAATTGGAAAAAAATTTACCACTTTGCATTAGAAAATGATTTTAGATTTTTAAGCTATGGAGATGGTAGTTTGATTTGGAAAAACAAAAAAACTACAGATTAGAGAATGTTCTGTTTCTATTTATTTTTAAATCTCTTAGAATACCACTTTTAGGACTTATAACAATATTAAAACTACGCCACAAACCAACAGGGGTAATATTTACAGAAAGTTGCCAGCAGTGCATTTCTCTAGAAATAAACATGCTAAATTGTTGAAAATTCATGTATTTTAAATCGTAATATCCTGTTGCACCTACTTTCCATTTGGGGCTTAAACTAAAATCTCCATTAAAATTTAAGCTACTAAAAGTTTCTGTATTGTAGCCACTATAATCTGGTTTTATAGCTTGATAAAATGAAAGAGAGTAAGATAAATCTACCTTCCATGGTATATTAAAATCTGTATATTCTGCAGGGTTTTGGCGAATGTAATCTAGCTGTCTTTGCTGTTCATCTGGTGTTAAAAATGGGTCATTGGGTATTCCATTTTTACTATCTTCTTCATTTTTGCCATCTTTAGATTTGCTTTGAAAGTTAGTACTAATAGCAAGGCTTCCATTAGTTATTCTTCCTAATTTTCCTTTCTTTAGCATAAATGCATTTACCCTTTGCCCAAATTTATTTACTTGATAAGGATCAAGACTGGCACTTGCAGTAATATTTATTTTATCAAACAATGTACTTCTTACATATAAATTAAAACTACCTAATGCAAAACTATCTGCTAGTAAATTGTACGAAGAGCTAAAGCCAAACCCATCAATTAATTTTATTTTTCTGTCCGCATTTTTGCTTGTATCAGTTTTGTCTCTTACTTTCATTTCAAGTAAGTTATCAATACCAAAAGTAATACCTCCAAAATTTCCTTCATTGTAAGAGCTATAAATTCCACCATCAAACTCAGAAAAACGCATGGTTCTACCAGAGGTGTCTACTTGTACATTGTAAAAATTTTTGCTTACTAAATCTGGTGTATAATTAATACCAAATGATGGTCTTATTTCATGCCTAATTGCTTTTACCTTACCTTTTTTAAATTGGTAAGTTCCAAAAATTCTGGTGCTGGCACTAATGCCAAAGCTCATACTATTTTGTAGGTAAAAGCCTTTGTTTGTACTTGTTTTAACTAAAGAGTCTGCCATGCTCCAATACCTATGTGTTTTTTGCCCAAACCATCTTTGTTGAAAAGAAATGCTTGGTGCAATATTAATAGGGCCTAAAGCAGGTAAAGCTAAACCAATTGGTATATTATGTTCTGCCCCCCATTGCAAAGTATCTAGCAACTTGTAGGAGCTAAAGGCAGTATCGTAAAATGAAATTCTGTTTTGTAAATTTCCAGAATATCCAATACTAATTTTTTCATACCATTTAGCAGTGCCAATGGCTTCTTTTTTTTCAAAAGGGTAAAAAGTAACTACATTAAAATTGGCATTTGGTAAACTTAAATTTACTAAATGTGTTTTGTTATTTTGGTTATGATTAAGGTTTAAAGATAAATTGTATTTACTGTTCCAGTTTTTACTATATGAAATAGAAGATGATAATTGGTTGTTGAAATTTTGATAAGGGTTATTCAAAATATTTTTGTTAAACCTTGTACTACCAAAATTTAAGTTAGCTGTAAAATTTGTACCTGGCCTTGCTTTACTATCTCTGCTATGGCTCCAATTAATCATGTATGAAGAAGAGCTAGTAAATTCATCTTCCGATTTTGTAGCATAACGATTTAGCGTTTTATTTTTTTGCACAGCAATATTTACATTGCCAGCATATCGGTATCTTTTTAAATATTTACTATTTGCAGTTATACTCCATCCACCATAAGTATAAAAATTAGCCCTTGTTGTAATATCTAAATTATCATTCAAAACTTTGTAATAGCCAATACCTTCAAAGCCTAATCCAAAATCTTCGCTACTGGTAAAAGTTGGGGTTAAAATACCCGATTTTCTACCACGATTTAAAGGATAAATTCCAAAAGGAATATAAATAGGAATTGGTACACCTTCAAACTCAGGATGTGCAGGCCCACTAACACCAATTTTATTATTAATTATTTTCATTTTTTTAGTTCTAAAACTAAAATGTGGTGTATCTAAATTACAGGTTGTAAAACTACCTTTGTAAGCATAAACAATATTACTATCTGCTTTTTTTAATTTCCCTGCATTAACAAATAATTCTCCCTCTTGATAATAAGTATTATAAGTAATACCTTTTTGCGTTTTTAAGTTATATGCAATAGAATCGCTTTGTGTACTCATTTCTGCTTGCTTAAACTTTGTTTTATGCAAAGAGTTTTTAGATGTATCAGAAGAACCTTTTGCTTTAATAGTTTGCTTATCCTGCAAGTATTCTATTGTTGCAGCCTCAAGCTCCATATCCTGATATTTGGCAGTTGCAGAACCATATAAAATAAACTGTTTGGTAGATATAATTAAAACTCCAGAATCTGTTGCACTATATTTTACTGGAGCATCTATAGAGTCTTTGGAGAAAACTAAAGTATCTTTTGTTAAAACTTTAGTGCTATCTGTTTTTTTATTTTGTATAGAATCTTTGCCAATTTTGACTTTAGAAGGAATTGTATCCTGAATAGGAGGATGAGCAATATTATTAATCACTACATTGGCTTCTAATGATAATGTTAAAAAAAACAAAGCAATACTTACAATGAAAACAGTAAGTATTTTTTTATTAATTTTGTACAACTTGCTCATAGTATAACTGAGCAAAAATAAGAGCTAATACTTTAAACATCATACAAACACTTGTATTTAACTATTTGATATGACTAAACGGATTTCATTTTCATTACTAATTTTATTAACTTTATTGGCAACCTGTATATTTTCTTTTAAATCTAAAGATGCACAACAGCCAATACAAAAACAAAAGCTAAGAAAAATAGTAATTGATGCAGGTCATGGTGGAAGAGATATTGGTGCAGAAGGCAAATATTCCAATGAAAAAACAATTTCGTTAGACGTGGCTTTAAAATTACAAAAAACCATAGAACAAGAAATACCAGATGTAGAAGTGTACATGACTCGTACTTCAGATTTTTATGATTCTCCAATTACCAAAGCCGATAAAGCCAATGCTGCAAAAGGTGATTTATTTATTTCTATTCATTGCAACTCTGCAAGTGGCAACAGGCATAGAGAATTAGTAGGATACAAAACCGTTACAAGTAAAAATAGAAAAACAAAAAAAACTACTACTCGTAAAGTTCCTCAATATAGATATTACACTACACCAAGCGTTGCAAAAGGTACCGAAACTTACATTTGGGCAATACGTAAATCCGATCAAAAAACAAATGCAGTTAAAAGCCACGAAGATGCATATTTAGATAGTGCAACAGCAAAAGAATTAGGAGATTTTAATCCAGATGATCCTGAAATGGAAATATTACTAAACTTAAAAACAAAGCAATATTTTGATAGAAGTGCAAGGTTGGCAATAACAATTGAGGAAGAATTTATTAAAACAGGCCGTCCTAGCCGTCAGGCTCAACAAAGAGGCAAAGGAATATGGGTGTTACAGGCTGTAGCAATGCCAGCAGTGTTAGTAGAAATTGGCTTTATCAGTAATGCGGAAGAAGAAGATTATTTAAATAGCCAGGCTGGTCAGCAAGAAATTACTCAAGCATTAACAAAAGCAATTAAACGTTATAAATACACATTAGAGACTACTGGAATTAGGCCTAATGGAACCAATTCTCAGAAAAAGTAAAATTGTTTAATTTTCTTTTCCCTTCCTTTTTCTCATAAATTAATGAAATTTTTTCTTATTTTCTTAACCCGTTCTGCCATAAATATTTAATACAAATTTTATCTATTTATTTTACTGCCATTTTTTCATAAATAATGAAATGGCATAAAGGTTGAACAATGTAAAGCATTAATAAATTTACTATGGGAAAAATAATAGGTATAGATTTAGGCACAACGAATAGTTGTGTAAGTGTAATGGAAGGCAACGAGCCAGTTGTAATTGCCAATGAAGAGGGCAGAAGAACAACACCATCTGTTGTTGGTTTTTTAAAGAATGGAGAACGTAAAGTAGGAGACCCGGCAAAACGCCAGGCAATTACTAACCCCATTAATACAATAGCTAGTGTTAAAAGATTTATGGGAAGAAAGTTTGACGAAGTAACAGAAGAAATTAGCCATTGGAGTTACAAAATTGTAAAAGGAGATAACAACACCATTCGTGTTGATATTGATGGAAGGTTATATACACCTCAAGAAATTTCGGCAATGGTACTTCAAAAAATGAAAAAAACTGCCGAAGATTATTTAGGAACAGAAGTGAATGAAGCCGTAATTACTGTACCTGCTTACTTTAACGATGCACAAAGGCAAGCTACAAAAGAAGCTGGTGAAATTGCTGGTTTAACTGTAAAAAGAATTGTAAACGAACCAACAGCAGCAGCTTTGGCTTATGGTTTAGATAAAAAAGGCCAAGATCAAAAAATTGCTGTATTTGATTTAGGTGGTGGAACTTTTGATATTTCTATATTAGATTTAGGCGATGGCGTTTTTGAAGTAAAAAGCACTAATGGAGATACCCATTTAGGTGGTGATGATTTTGATAAAGTAATAATGGATTGGTTGGCAGATGAGTTTAAAGCTGATGAAGCAATAGATTTAAGAAAAGACCCAATGGCTTTACAACGCTTAAAAGAAGCCTCTGAAAAAGCCAAAATAGAATTATCGTCCTCTAGCGAAACAGAAATAAACTTACCATATATAACCGCTGTTGATGGTGTTCCGAAACACTTGGTAAAAAAACTTTCAAGAGCAAAATTTGAGCAATTAAGTGATAGTTTAATTACACGTTGTTTAAAACCTTGTGAAGTTGCTTTAAAAGATGCTGGTTATACAGCTAGCCAAATAGATGAAATTATTTTAGTAGGCGGTAGTACTCGTATTCCTAAAGTGCAGGAAGTGATAGAGAAATTTTTTGGTAAAAAACCAAATAAAGGTGTAAACCCAGATGAAGTTGTTGCAGTTGGTGCTGCCATACAAGGTGGTGTGTTAACTGGTGAAGTTAAAGATGTTTTATTGTTAGATGTTACACCTTTAACACTAGGTATTGAAACAATGGGTGGTGTGTTAACACCAATGATTCCTGCTAATACTACAATACCTACCAAAAAAATGGAAATATTTAGCACAGCAAGCGATAATCAGCCTGGTGTTCAAATACATGTTTTACAAGGCGAAAGGCCAATGGCTGCTCAAAATAAAAGTTTAGGTATTTTTAATTTAGATGGAATACCACCAGCACCAAGAGGTGTACCACAAATTGAAGTAACTTTTGATATAGATGCCAATGGTTTATTACATGTTAGTGCAAAAGATAAAGGAACTGGTAAAGAACAAAAAATTCATATTGAAGCTGGTAGTGGTTTAAGTAAAGAAGAGATAGAAAAAATGAAAGCAGAGGCTAAAGCCCATGAATCAGAAGATAAAGAAGCAAGAGAAAAAGTAGAGAAAATTAACCAGGCAGATAGTTTAATTTTTCAAACAGAAAAACAATTAAAAGAATTTGGAGACAAAATTCCTGCCGATAAAAAAACACCTATTGAAACTGCATTAACTAAATTAAAAGAAGCTCATAAAGCACAGGATATTGCAGCTATAGACATTGCTTTAACAGAAATGAATACAGCCTGGACTGCAGCTAGTGAAGAAATTTACAAAGCTCAGCAACAAGCAACACCAGATGCAGGTGCAACAACTCAAGATGCTACAAACACACAGAGTAACAGTACAGCAAATGACACAGTAGAAGATGCACAGTTTGAAGAAGTGAAATAATAATTTATCCGAATAGAATTAATCATAATAAAGCCCTTGAATGAAATTCAGGGGCTTTTATTAAATGTAGATGCACCTGAATTAATGAGTGGTCCTTTTCATGACTCTTTACCACTATCCTATGCTTGTTATTATGGAATGATTTTTATAAGAAGTAAAGATGGCATAAGCCACAATCCTTTAGAATATTCTTCTTACGAAGATATTGCTTTAGGTACACAGGTTTTATTAGGAACTGTACAGAGAATACTTGATATTTAAGAAGCATTTTTAAAGAAACATACTTAATATCAACCTTAGCCTCTACAGTTTGTCATCCTGAGCGTAGCGAAGGATCTTTAATTCTATGTCATTCCGAGTTTGCGAGGAATCTCTATTCTTAACTTTACAGATGCTTCGTTGCCTCAGCATGACAGTAAGTGTACATTGT
>JAIBAV010000100.1 GCA_019695015.1 Chitinophagaceae bacterium | reverse complement strand
AAATCTCCACCAGAGCTACAACCTGCAGGCATATCAATAGCAGTACGAGAGCTACCACTAAATACAGCAATTGGGAAACACTCTCCACTTGCATTAGGTATAGATTTTACTAAGCTACCAGATAGCTCTTGTGTTTGAGATGTACCTAAAACCTGTAATACTTGGCCTTTATTTAAAGTAATTACTGTAGGAGTACCTGCTGGAATAGGTGGTGTTGTATTTTGGGTTGGTACACCAGCTACACTAGTAACTTCAACTGTTGTATTATCATTATCTGCTACAACATAATATAATGAATAGGAATTTGCACCATAATCTTGAGTTATTGTAAGTGTTTTATACTCATAGCCCCATACGCCTACAGGTAAAAGCATACAACCACCAGATGATGTACTACCAATACCATGTGCATAAGCCACAACTGGCACATCACTAATTATTTCTACACTTCTATCTGTTATACCAGCTACATTATAAAACGCCACGTCTGCACCAGCCTTTGGTAAATAGTCAACAGGTAATGGTGCTTTTACGGTATAAGGTGGTACTAAGAAGCTTCTAGTCCAATTTGTTCCATTTACTTTGATGGTAACATTTGCAGGTTCTTCAAATGTGCTAATATAGTAAGTCATTTCTTGTGTAGCACCAGCATTTAATTGGTTTGCTGCATATAAGAAGTAAAAATGACGACCTCTGTTAGAGCTATCTCTGTCTGGTATCACAGGAGGTGCATAAGGATTAAATAATCCAGTAAATCTATCTAAATAGCTAGCTTCATTATCGTAAAGCATTCGTTTAGCTAATTCATTTCTACTATTCACTCCTACTATCCATGCATTACTTTGGCTTGTTCTACCAATACCTAATTGAGAAGGAGATTGAATGGAGCCTAACCAAGGATCTAAATAATATAGTTTAGCATCATAATCGTAGTTGCCACCACCAGGAATTGTAGATTGTACATAAAAATACATTGAATCTAAATTAGCTGCTGCCAATCCTTGTGGTACCACGCCAGAATAACGTTGTAATTCAATACTAGAAGGAGCCGTAGCTTTCCAAGTTATTCTCATCACAGTATCTGTACCATAATAGAAAGTTTGTGTAGTATTTGGTGCAGGTGTTGCAGGAATTGCACTTAAAACAGTTGGTTGTGCAATTGGATAAAATTCGTAAGCACCTAAATCTGGAACACCAGCAATTAAAGTTGTAGATCTTGTATTGCCATCATGATCTATGTTATTATCTGTTAACTGAGTACCTCTACCATGCATAGCCCAAACTTCATGATTATTTAAGTCAGGTCTTAAATCTGTATTTGAAGTAAATGCAGGATTATAGCCAATAGAATATCTATCTTGCATACTTGCATTAAACCAACTCAATAAAGTTGGGTAGGAAGTACTAGGAGTGCCTCTTTGAACTAATACATTACCAGTAGTGTATAACATATTGTAGTTACTGTTAATAGCCGAAGGATTAGTTACATACATTGCTCTACCACCACCTTTATTAGAGATAATATTATTCATTACCGAAATACCTGTTGCAGTTGTATTAGATACATATAATGCATAACCATTGGTTGTAGAAGTAGCCATTGTATTAATGGAGTTGTTGTAATACTTCGTTTCACCAGAGTTATCTACATAAATACCATAACAGGATGAAGAGGTATTGGTAGAAATAGCATTATTAGCAACAAATAAGTTTGGTGAATTTGTTACTCTTAAACCATAAATAATACCAGTATTTCCAGTATTAGCCAATATATCATTATTCGTTACTTTAACTTCGTTAAATAGGGTTCCTCCACTTCCAGTTATCCAAATACCATAAGTAGTACCTGATGTATTATTAATATTTATTTTATTGCTAGAAACACTATAAGTAGAGTCAGTGGAAGATACATATAAACCATAATTTGTAGAAAATAATGGAGATGCAATATTGATAGTATTTTTATTTAAACCTATCATAGAATTGTTCATTACATATACACCGTATTGATAGAAGCCTGAAATATTGTTGCTATCTATAACATGACCAAATGTTTTATTGGTAGAACTTGAACCAGTAAAATAAATACCTACAGAACCATTATTGATGGTATTACCTTTAATGGTAATATTGGTTCCTTTTAGTTGTGTAGCACTAACTACCGCAAAGTTAGTTGATGTATTATTTATGGTTGGTGCATTAATAATACAATTAGTTAAGCTATCAAAAGAAGCAGTATTAGCAAATTCAACAGCTTTAGCAAATGAAGTTCCAGTTGCACTAATTGTTAATCTTTTGAAGAAAATATGTTGAGCACTGTCTAATTTAACTGTATAGTTATTAGCTGCAGTTGTAGCAGCAAAAGTAATTTCGGCAGATGTTGGATTACCATTTGCAGATTGGAAAGTAATAGTACCATTTGTAGCAGAAGTACCTGGAACATATGGTATTCTTATTTGTTCATTATAAGTACCTTGAACTACATTAAATATTGTATGCCCTTTAATACCGCATTTTAATGCATTTACTGCATCGGTAAATGAGTTAAAGTTTGCATTTGGTCCAGGGTTTGGTGAAGGCCAATCTGTAGGTAATGCACTGTTAATAGTATAACTACCAGCTGGTAAAATAGCATTTAAGTTTACTTGTACAACTGCTGAAGTATCGCTAACACCACCTGTACACATAATTATACAACGATAGTAGTTAGTAACAGAACTTAATGTATCAAACTTAGGCGTAAATTGTACTTGACCAATATTTATCCAGCTTCCTGTATTACCGTTTGGTGAAGCTTGCCATTGAAAAGTTACTGAACCAAGTGCACTGTTACCTGTTAAGTTTAAAGAAATAGGCGTTTCTAAACACATGCCTACATTAGGTGTAACTGTTGCTGTACCAGCAACCAATGGAGATGGACAAGGTGAAGGAGCAAATTCATACGCACCAATATCAGGTGTTGTTGCACTTCTTACAATATCTAAGATATCTGTAGTAATTCCAACAGTATTGGTTCCTTTATTATCCATAGATAAAGCCTGTGGTTTGTAATTACCTGTTGAAGGATCTACATAAATAGGGTCTTCACTTAATGAATTAGCATCCCCTCCTGAGGCAGTTTTCCATCCTGCAATATCCGCTTGGTTTGAAGAGCCATAACGCCCTATAAAATTAGTTGGCCCTGCTGCATTTACATAGTAAGTATTATAATTTGCTGTAACATTATTAGCAACAGTTAAAAGTTGTATAGCATATTTTGTACCTGTACCACCACGTGTAACTGAAACTAAATTATTAATGAACTGAATACCAACTGCTGCACCTGATTGATAGAACCCTGTGGATATACCTGAAGAAGTACTGCTTGCATTATCAATTGCAATAGTATTATTAAAGTAATTAATACCAGCAGAACTTGCATTATATATACCATAAGATGCAGCCGAACCATTATTGGCATCTAATTGATAAATTAAGTTATTGGTTACATTATTTTCATTACCTGCTGTAACCCCTACATTATTATGATAAATACCATATGCAGCCAATGTGCTTGTAGGAGCACCTCCAAAGAAGTTATAAATTTTATTTTTAGAAATAGTTGCTCTGTCATTTGCAGCAGCAGTTAAATAAATACCATATCCATTAGAAACTGACGTTCTGGTAGAACGATGAATTATATTTTTCTCAATTAATGTATTTGCAGTTCCGGCAATATACATACCATAATTGTAAAAATCTTTAATCTCGTTATTGGTGAATTGGTTATCGGATATTTGACTAGTTGAATGTCCTACTAGCGTTACTCCATAATAACCACCTGAAATAGAATTATTGTAAAATTTGTTACCGTCACAATTTGTATTTCCTAAAGTAATAGAATTGTTATGAGCAGAATTAATTACAATACCTGCAAAGTTTGTACTTGTTGAACTGCTGTTAGCTAAAATTGTTGATTTACGAATAATATTTGTATCGGCATGGTTAATTAACTGAACACCATAACCAAAAGTAGTTGCAGCACTTGCATCAATTGTTAAGCTATCAAAAATAACATAATCAGTACCTTTTAATTTTAAAACAGCACGTTCGTTTGTATTGGTTGGTGAGAATGCTAAGGTATTACCATTACCATTATAAGTTACTGTATTAACTACCGAAGCTCCAGCAATACTATCTAAAATTAATTGTTCATTATATGGACCTGAATTTGCAACAGTATTAAAAGTAACAGCACCAGTTATACCACAACCCATTGCAATTCTAGTTGCATTAAAGCTAGCAAAGTTATCGCCAGGTACAAGAGGTGAATTAGTACTTGTAGGTAATGCACTGTTAATTGTATAAACGCCACCTGGTAAAGAAGGAACTACTTTTAATTTAACTGAATCAGAATAAACTGTTACGCCTCCGCAAGTTATTGCACAACGGTAATAACCTGTTGTATCTGCATTAATTGTTGTATCTGGTGTTGCTTTTGGATTACCTACATTGGTATAAGTTCCTAATAAAGTATTAGAACGTTGCCATTGGAAAGTTTGCCCACTACCAAATTGGCCTAAAGTAACATTTAAAGCTACTGGTGTGTTTTGGCATGTACTATCTGGTAATATTTTTGTAGGACCAGCTACTGGAGGTACAGTACAAATTGGAGCAGTAAATTCATAAGCTCCCATATCTGGTGTAGTAGCACTTCTTACCACATTATTAATATCATCAGGAACTAGCCCTGCTAATGCTTTATTATCAATTGCAGCATTTACAGGTGCATAATCTCCAACAAATGAATTACTGAACACAGGGTTAAAGTTTAAGCTTGCTAAATCTTGAGAAGTAGCAGTTACCCATGTAAGCATTGTTTGCCTGTTTGCACCATTAAATCCAATGTAATGGTTAGAAGCATTAGTAATAAAATAGTTATTGTAATCGCAGAAAGGAACTGTAGCATTAGAAGTAGCATAAATACAATATTTAGGGCCGATACCTGTTCTTGTAACAGAAACTATATTATTGTAGAATATAATTCCAGAAGATGCTCCTGTTTGGTTGTAACCTCTTGTAGTTATAGATGCAGTTGTAGTAGAAGTAATATTATCTAAAGAGATAGTATTATGCATCATTTGTAAACTATTGGTATTGCTATTTAATATTCCATTTTGATTTCCATTACCTTCACTTGCTGCTACAACATTATTAGTGATGACATAATCATTACCTGCAGAAGGGCTAGAAGCATTAAAGTGAATACCATTGAAAGTTGCTGTATTAGTTGGCATTGCTTTAAATACTTCATAAATTTTATTTTTTGAGATTATAGGCCCATTGTTTTGTGCACTAAACACAATACCATTTACTGTGGTTGCAGTGTTGGTACGAGTTGGACGTGTAATCACATTTTTTTCAATAACTGAATTATAACTGGCAATAACATGAATACCATCTGTGTAGAAATCTTTAATAGTATTGTTGGTAATTCTATTAAACCCATTTGCACCGCCAGAGAAAGTAGCAGTAAGTGTAATACCATACATACCACCATTTACAGTATTGGAATCAATAATATTACCATCGCATAAAGCAGTTGTTGTTCCTGTACCTATTGCATTGTTATCGGCACCACTAATTACAATACCAGCATAGTTTGCAGAGGTTGCAGTTGCGTTTGTATTAACAGTACATTTACGAATAGTATTTGAATCCGCATCCTGTGTAATGTGAAAGCCAAAACCATAAGTGCCACCACCAGCATTTACCACTAAACTGTCAAATACAAAAAATTTCGTTTTCTTAAGTTTTATAACTGCTCTTTCATTTGCATTGTTGGTATTGAAACTGATGGTTTCGCCATTGCCTTTAAATGTTATAGTATTGGTAGCACTAGACCCAGGTACTAATCCATTTACAATTAATTGCTCGTTGTAAGGACCAGAACCTGCAACTACATTAAACACAACAGGTGCAGATATTCCACAGTTTAAAGAAGCATAAGCATCCGCAAAACTATTAAAATTAGTACCCGGTGGCCATGTAGTTGGTTGATTTTTATTAATTGTATAATTACCACCAGGAATTGGTGGGCTTGTTACTGTTACAATATTTGATGTATCAGCACCGCCACCAGTAGCTGTACAAGTAACAATTATACGATATTGGCTTGTTGTAACCTGTGTTGTAGTTAAGGAAGGGAATGTATCATTTACTGGACTTGTCCATGTAGTTCCACCATCTGTGCTAACTTGCCATTGATATTTTAAACCAGAGGCTGTAAGGTCAATACCTGCAGAGGTTAAATTAATGGGTACACCCACACAACCAGTTAAAGGCGTAGCACTTACTGTGCCAGCATTAGGAATACCTGAACATGGTGTTAAAGATATTACTTGTAAATTATAATCTTCTACCTCTCCATATGTAACACTTGAACATGGTGTAAAAGCTGCAGATGAAAATACACATCTTACTCTCATTCTTTTAATACCAGGAATTGTGCTAACTGGCACTGTAAAATTACCTGTAATAACACTACCAGCTGGAGTTGTAGTTGCCGGGTCATACACATTTTCTCCAGCATCATCAAAATCTCCATCATTGTTATAATCCACCCATATTTTGTATCCTTCAGTCCAAGAAGGGTCGCTTGTTATTGAAAAATTTACAACTCCACCTTGCGTTGTTGAGTGGGTCATGGTGTTATAAAAAGTATAACCTGCAGCCCCACCACCACAACCAGAGTTGTTATTGGTAATGTTAGTAATACCACCAGTTGTTGAAAAAGAAACTATCTGGTCATCTACGCATCCAGTAGTATATAAACCTGTAGTACAATAAGTTTGGGCTTTTGTACTTAAAGTTGCAATGGTAGCAAATGCAAACAAAAATAAACTTTTAAAGAACGAGGGGGTGTAGCAATTTCTCATATTAATTCAAATTAAAAATAAGTATGGTTTTAAGCTAATTATAGTTTTAACAATGCTTCTCAATTATATTCTTGTAGAGATAAGCTTATTAATTCTACTTCCTTTAGTTTTTGGTTTTATTTAGGAGCCGCTAAATTAATGTTATATTCAATACATAAACAGTAATTTTTTT
>JAIBAV010000035.1 GCA_019695015.1 Chitinophagaceae bacterium | reverse complement strand
AAAATATCTGCAATTTTTTCTGCTAAAGCAGTAGTCAGTTTTGTTTTATTCAACTCAATACGTGAGTAAGCATTTTGGCTAATGTTTAATTCAGAAGCCATATACTCTTGAGTGTAGTTTTTAATTTCTCTGATAATTTTTATTTTATTACCCACCATAGCTATTTGTTTTAAATTACTTAATAAGTGGCTAAATTACTCATTTAGGTTGTTGTTTAATCAAATATATAAAAGCTCCTTTGTATAGAATTTAAAAAGGATACTTTTTTATTTTCTACAATTATATAAAAGTCAAAAATAATTTATGATGAAGTCAATATTTTCATTTGTATTATTTATACTGATTTCTCCAACTACCTACAGCCAAAGCATAGATACAACATTATTATCCAATTATCCTTCTTCTGTAGCTATCAAAGTGCATGAGGTAGGTTCAAAAATAATGCTTACAAATAATGAGCAATTCATGCTTGCCGAGTTATTCTTAGAGGAAGAACAAACAATAGGTAATGCCATTTTAGTTGGTTCATCTACTGCAATAATTGACAGCTTAAAAAAACTTTTCAAGAATGACTTTAATTTGTTATTACCTACCTCAAAAATAGATAACTATTATAATGCAATAGCATTACCCAAAGCTAATACCATTGCTACACTTACAGCAGCTATGCTGCAACAAAAATATAATACCGATACGCTTACACAGCAATATTTTAATACCATTTATGGATGGCGTGAAAACCTGATAGAAAAAGTATGGGCAAAAAGTACAGACACTTTAATTCGTAATAATATCCTGCAAAATATTATTACTGTTTATGATAGTGTAATAAGCAGATATACACTTTCTGCAGCAAGTAGTCATTATTTGGCAATCAGATTATATTATATAGATAGTGTACTAAGCATTCCTGCTAATCAAAAAAATGCTTTAGTAGAATCTTATTTTATGAATTGCATGCAGCATAAAAACAGAGCCTACTCCGATAATTTTAATACAGCATTTAATGCGGTATTTACACAACCGCAAGACACCGTTTATTATGCTGCTGCTTATAACAACGAAATTACAAGAAACAGTATAGAAGCTGCACAGGTTGCATTATCGGTTTACATTAAAACTTACAGTTTATCTGCAATGGCGGCAACACAAATAATTCCTTACTTAGTACAAAGAGAAAGAGCAATAGCTTTAAGTAACAAACTGTATGCTAATTATTCAGAAGCCAAAGACAGTTTGATAAATAATATTTTACTCATCCATCAACCTATAATAGATAGTGTAGTAAGCTTATATGCCCATTTATATAATAACTCTCAAATAGATATTGCCATAAAATTTGCTACTGAAATTGATTTAGATGAAAACCAGCTTAATACACTACATCAGGCAGTTGCAACTTTAAAAGAAATGCAAACAACGTTTAGAGAAACCGACCCTTTTGGAGAGTTTGACAGCAAAGCCTACGAAAGTGAAGTATTAAACTCTGTGCTTACACCAGAACAATATACTTATGTATTAGAAGCAAAGTATTATAGCAAAGCTACTGCTATGGCAAATAAAGACTGGACAGAATTGGTAAGATTACATATAGCCACCGAATTAAGTTTACAGGAAGCTATTACTAAAACAGAACTAACCAATTATCATGTAGCCATATTTATAGCTTATTACCGAAATGCCAATAACCCAGAAGAGCAATACATCAGTATTCAAAGAATAAATGAAGTGATGCCCGAAACAATGAGATTATTATTTGACCGTTGGGCAGAATCCGGTACACCTTATGGCAATTTACCTGATGTTTTTTTTCAATGGTAGTTTTTTAAAATTTAAAATTAAGAATTAAAAATTAAAAATTATAAATTAAGAACTAGTAGAAAGCGTAATGATGAATGTTGAATGTTTAATGATGGAAACTGGTGTATCTAATTCCTAATTACCCATAAAACGAATAAACCTATTAACTGATAAAATGAAAAAAATATTGTTTATCTTATTGTTGTTTTCTTGCTACACAGCAGCCTATGCACAGTCTGATAGTACAGCCATTACAGACAGTGCAGAGTTGTATCTTACTGGCACATTTAAAAAGTATAATCCTCAAAAAGCATTTCAGTTATTTACCCTACGAGCTAATGCAGGCGAGCCAAAAGCCATGAATGCCTTAGGAATGCACTACGCAAAAGGCTTGGGCGTTGATAGCAATTTTGCTTTAGCAAAATACTGGTTTTTACAGGCAGCCAATAATGGATACCATAAAGCTTGGGTTAATGCAGGTATGCTGTATAAAACACACAGTACAGATAGTACAGGTTATGCAGCAGCAGTGCAATATTTTATTTCAGCAGTACAATTACAGGAACCTTCTGCATTTTTTGCATTAGGCTATATGTATTACAAAGGTTTGGGCTGTACACAAAGCTATACACAGGCTTTACAATATTTTAAAACAGGCAATACCACAGGCAGTGCAGCATGTATGTATTTTACAGGTTTATGTTTTAAATACGGTTATGGTATAAATGCCAATACAGACAGTGCCACTTACTATATAACACAAGCTGCTGCTAAGGGCTACAAACAAGCACAGGCAGAACTTACAGCCTATAATAATTATGCTGCAAGAAGCCTGCAAAAAACACAACAGATAAACATAGTAGCGTTGCAAGAACCTGATATGCCCTATACAAAAACAAAATCTACTACAATATATACAAACATAGATGGTAGCTATACAGGAACACTTACACAATACGATTACAGCGGAAAAAAAATACTTGCACAAATACCATTGACTTTACAATTATTCAGCAATGGAAAAATGATAACAGGCAGTTGGCAGCAAATCAATGAACCTGCAATAACCTTAAACGCAGTACAACAAGGCAACGAATTACTATTTACTGCCAACAACTTTATTACAACAACCATACTGGCAAGAAGAAAGCAACAAAAAATAGTGTTTAAATCTGCTGCTTTTACACAACATGCCACAACAGACAGTATTTATTTACAAGGAAGTTTGCTTTTATTTAATACCTATACCAAAGAAACAGACAAGCCTGTACAAATAACCCTTGCCAAGAAAAAAACAATAAACAATAACCCTACAACCGATAACCTGATTGTTTTTCCCAACCCTGTAAAAGAAAATAATAGCATAAATATAAGGTTTACACTACACAAAGCCACACCTGTAAGAATAAGCATACACAATGCACTTGGGCAAGTAGTATATACACATATACATACTGAAGTTTTAAAAGCAGGCATACATGAAATACGATTAAGCGGTGTACAAACAGCATTAAAAACAGCAGGTATTTATATACTGCAAGTAAAAGGAAACGGCATACAGCAAACAACAGCATTTATAAAAGAATAAACAGGTAATACTAATGAAAAAAATTTTAATTTTACTGGTACTACTTTATACAGCAATTACTGTAATGGCACAAAGCAATAACGATAGCATTAGTTTTACCCATATTACCACCACCGATTTTATGGAGGCAATTAGTGGTGGAAAAATTAGTTGGTCAACAATGAGCAGACCAAAACCAATTAAATGTCCAAAAGTAGATGGTAATTGCGGTGGTTTTTGGAATGGAATAGGTAATTTTTTTGCTGGGCTGGGGGGTGCTTTTTGGAGTGGGGTAAAATATGTACTAGCCTCAATGTTTGATGGTGAAGGTGGAGGGGCAGGTGGTGGAGGTTTTGTATCAATAAACCTTTTCAATTTTCCAGGAGCTTATGGACCACCAAGCTTTGTACCACCTGGTGGCAGTGGAGGAGGTGGCAGTGCTACAACCAATACCACCAACCCATTAGGTAATACCACTATACCACCACCTGTAAAACCTGCGGTAGATGATGAAATACCCGACAGCACTGCCTCTCTTAAAAAAGATTGTGCAGGGGTAAAAGGTGGTACTGCATATAGAGATTATTGTGATAGTTGTGTAGGTGGGACTACTGGTAAAACTGCTTGCTGTCCAACGGATTCTAATTTTCAAGTAACAAAAAGTCTTTTATTACATATAAACCCCAATGGTAATAAAAACAGAATGGATAGTGTGCTGAAATATATTAATATGTATAAAGATGACCCTGATTTTAAAATAAATACAAGGTTAAGATTGGCACACTTTTTAGCACAGATAAGTGCAGAAACAGACGGGTTTACTATAATGGTGGAAAGTCATTTTTATTCAAAAAAAGCTCTTCTTAAAAAGAAAAAGTATTTTGATTCAGCTACAGTTGATATATATGTAAATTGCGTTTGTTTATTTGATAGATGGTACTGTTGTAATAATCTTGGTCTTGGGAATGGTAGTGAAGCAAGCAAAGATGGGTCAAAATACAGAGGACAAGGACTAATTCAGTTGACTGGTAAGAGTTCTTATACAAATTTCACAAGTTATTATCAGAACAAGTTTAATGACCAAACAGTTAGCTTTAGAGATAATCCAGAACTACTGCAGAATAACATGAAATATTCCGTGTTGGCTGCTCTTTGGGAAGTTACACAGGATAAAAAATTAAATAAATATGCAGATGCCGATAATATTTTAGCTTACAGTAAAGGGATAAATTGTGGTAGTGCAACTAATAAAAAATGTATTCCAAATGATCTTGATAAAAGAAAGTCCAAATTAACATTAGCCAAACAAGCATTATGTTTATAACCTATTAATTTATTTTTTATGAAATACATTTTTTTAATACTATTTGGGTTAAGCCTCATGGCTATACTTCTATACGGAAATAAAAACTCCAGTCGTGCAAAAATTTTTAGTGGTCAAGTACAATTATCTTATTCTACCTTAGATTCTCTTCAAGGAATATGGGTACGGGTGAATGACGTAACTGATGAAGTTGATACTACTTGCAAGATAAAGATAAATAATCGGCTATGGATTTCCGAGTTTCTTGATGATAATGTTTTTGTTAGGGATACTTCTTTAATATATTTTTCTGATACCGTAATCATAGGAGATACTATACTCTTTTCACAAATAGATACTGCGGCTGTTTCTGGAAATTATATACTTGATATCATGCCGTTACAAAATGGACAAGGTTATGAGAATCATGGGACTTGGGAGATATTGGGAATTGTAAAAATAGAAGGGGAAATATATTTTTCAATGTGGCCTGCACCGTATGGTACTGCTCGTCAAACTCAATCATTTAAAAAAGTACAGTAATATTCATTTTCGATTGTTATAATGTATAAAAGATTAACGATATCGTTATTAGGTTTATGGAGGGTGGGCGTTTTGAAAAAGATGATTGGGATTTGCAAAATGAAAGGTTTTTTAGAAATTTTATAGTTGGTGAAATAGCTATAAGAGGGATATAAAAAAACTATAATTTTACTGTTATTACTTTAATGGCAAAAAGCAAAACAACCAACACCACCAACCCATTAGGCAATACCACTATACCACCACCTGTAAAACCTGCGGTAGATGATGAAATAACAGAAGAAGACTCCTCTATTATAAAAAAAGATACCCTACAGCCTGTAAAAATAGATTGCCCTACTAATGAAGTAAACAGAGGAAAACTGCTAACTAAAATATTAGATAGCTTAAATAATAAACCTCAAACCCAACAAATAAAAGACAGTTTAACAAGTTGGAAGAACGAAGCAGGTTACTCTATAGACTGGGACACAGCAAACAAGGATTATAAACCAAAATATTATGCAACAGGTGATACCAATAATGTAGAAATAACCATTTATGATTCAAGTTGTATAATAATAGGAGGCTTACATACACACCCCAAAGGCAAAGATGGTTATGCACCGGGACCAAGCCCTAAAGATATATTTCAATTAGCTGAAGCTTTTATTTATAACCCCAACTTTAAACACAGTTTTGTATTGGGAGCTGATGGTACAGAGTGGGCTTTAAGTACAAACAGCAATACTGGTAATACAGCTACCATACAACAATTTATTTCTAATTTCCCACCAGATAGTATATTAAATGGTAATGAATGGAGCAATGATTATAAACTGCCTAATATAGAAGATGGTTTGTATATTTTTGTGGATAATTTGTCTCGTTTACTAAGAGATATTTTTCATTACCCGAAAGAGAAATCTCAAACTTATGCCAATTTGCTTTTAATGAAGTATTATTTAAACTGTGAAATAGATTTGTATATAAAAGATGATGATGGAAAGATGCATAAATTAGATATAGAACTTCAATACGATAATAATAATAAATTACAGGATATTAAAGTTCAAATTTGTAATTAAATAAAATATGAAAAAGATATTTTGTATAGTGCTGCTCTCAAGTGCCTTTAGCTTTTTAAAGGCTCAATCTATTACCGATACTGCTGCTTACCTAAAGGATAGTATTATCCAAAAAAAGAGTTATTATATAGGTAAGCAATTGAGGATATTATTGAAGGATTTAAAAATAGAGATAGTTGAAAATAATGAGTTTCGAATGCAAGGATTTACAGATACTTTTTATACAAAAGAAACATATTTGCATCTTTTCTCTTTAATAGAATTTCTTGATAGAGTAAATTCTCAAAGAATGACTCCTACAATAGTTATCACATTCCAAGATACCTTGGCTATACCAAGGCATTACTTTAATAGAGGCGGCTTACTTGATTACTATAAAGGATGGACAAGAAATAAACGTAACTATTGGGGGCAGTTTATTGTTGCAGATATAAGGCTTTCGGGTGTAAAATAGTTTTTTAACCTTTATTAGTTTTACACTTCTAACCTGCATTTGGTTTAAGTAGCATATTTAATTACATAGTAATTATTAGTAGCATTGCAAATGTTGAAGTAAGCAATGATTTTATACAATCACTCCAACAACATTCAGACATCAAACAACAAAAAATAAAGTTGTACATTCGGACAACACAATGTAACTTTGTAAAGTATGAGTGAACAAAAGTTTAGAACAATAACTTTGTTTAAAAACTACTTTACTGACTTTTATTACAAACAAAGACAGAAAGTAAAAGACAAGATTTTATGGACGTTTAAAGTAATTGAAGGCATTCAACAAGTTCCTGAAGATTATTTAAAACATATTGAAGGAACTTAGGGGCTTTATTAAATTTGGGTAAAGTTTGGAAGCGACATTTTTAGAATATTTTGCTTTTTCGACGAAGGCAGGCTTGTTATATTAGCAAATGGCTTCCAAAAGAAAACTCAGAAAACCCCTAAG
>JAIBAV010000163.1 GCA_019695015.1 Chitinophagaceae bacterium | reverse complement strand
TATTTATTAAAAACAAAACAGAGAGAATCTGCACAAGAAAATTTTTTTACAATAGTGCTCAACGGCAAATCAGATAACTTTTTTTATACTCCCATAACCGAATATAAAATATTAAAGGATAGTTTATACTATCAAAAATTTATTGATGAAGGCATTACGGAAAATAAAGTAATAAAAATACAAGGTAGCAATTTTGAAGAGAACAATATTATAAAACAAACATTTTATTTAGGAACCGATAAGTTTGGAAGAGATATTTTAAGCAGATTGATAATAGGCTCTCGAGTAAGTTTAGGCGTAGGTTGTATTGCTGCAATTATTTCATTAACTATAGGCGTTTTTTTAGGTGCTGTTGCAGGTTATTTTAAAGGAAAAACCGACAATGTAATTATGCTATTAATAAATATTGTTTGGAGTATTCCTACTTTACTTTTAGTGTTTGCCATTACACTTGTATTGGGCAAAGGTTTTTGGCAAGTTTTTATTGCAGTTGGTTTAACCATGTGGGTAAATGTAGCTAGATTAGTTCGTGGTCAGGTAATGATTGCAAAAGAATTAGAATATATTGAAGCTGCAAGAGTGTTAGGCTTTAATCATTTTAGAATTATTGTTAAACATATTTTACCTAATATAATTGGACCTATTTTGGTTATTACTGCAGCAAATTTTGCTGGTGCAATTGTTATAGAAGCAGGCTTAAGTTTTTTAGGAATTGGTGTACAACCGCCACAACCTAGTTGGGGTTTAATGATAAAAGATCATTATAATTTTATTGTAACTAACAATGCAATTTTGGCTCTAATTCCAGGTATTGCAATTATGCTATTGGTTTTAGCCTTTAATATTTTAGGCAATGGCCTTAGAGATGCTTTGAATGTAAGAACTACTTAATAGCAAACTTTAACTGTTCCATACTTTTATTAAACGCTGCTTTTAATATTTCTTCAACAAAAATTTGTTAATTTAAAATTCTCCTTACCTTTGAATAGTTGCATAAACAACTATTATAATGAATAATCAATTTAAAAGAGGTGAACTATACAGCGTTTTAAATGCAATGGCTGCAACTGCTATTGCCAGAAGGTTACAAAAAAAATTTCATCAAAACCAATTAGAAATAACTATTGAACAATGGAGCATTCTATACCATTTATGGAAAAATGATGGATTAAGCCAGCAAGATTTATGCAATAAAACTTTTAGAGATAAACCAAGTATAACAAGACTTATAGACAATTTAGAGAAACTAAAATTAGTTAAAAGAGTTAGTAATAAGGATGATAAAAGAGTAAATTCTGTTTTTTTAACCGATGCAGCAAAAAACTTACATGATTTAACCATACAACTTGCCAATCAAACAATGGATGAAGCCTTGATTGGTGTTAATAAAACTGAAATTGAAACTGTAAAAAATGTATTACAGAAAGTGTACGATAATTTAACCTCGTAAAATAATTCACCCAATAATAAAAATATATACTACAAACTATGAGCACACAACAATTAACAACATTACATGGCGGAGAATGGATAATAAAAGAAAGTAATGCTTTAGAAGTTTTTACACCAGAAGATTTTAATGAAGAACAAAAAATGGTGATGGATATGTGCCATCAATTTTTACAGGCCGATGTACTACCTAATCTAGAAAAAATTGATAAACAAGAAGATAATATTGTTCCAAAGTTATTAGATATGGCAGGTGAGCAAGGATTACTATCTACTACATTTCCTGAGCAATATGGAGGGCTTGGAAAAGATTTTATTACAGGCACCATTGTTAATGAAGGTTTAGGTGCAGGACACAGTTTTAGTGTTGCTATTGCTGCACATACAGGTATTGGTAGCTTACCAATTTTATATTT
Source organism: Chitinophagaceae bacterium (assembly GCA_019695015.1). Taxonomy (GTDB): domain Bacteria; phylum Bacteroidota; class Bacteroidia; order Chitinophagales; family Chitinophagaceae; genus UBA1930. The sequence goes on along the minus strand of JAIBAV010000163.1, from coordinate 5,488 downwards.
TGGTACAGAAGAACAAAAACAAAAATATATTCCTAAATTGGCAAGTGGCGAATTTAAAGGAGCTTATGGACTTACAGAACCCAATAGTGGCAGCGATGCACTGAGTGCAAAAACTACAGCCAAACTAAGTGAAGATGGAAAATATTATATTTTAAATGGGCAAAAATGTTGGATTACTAATGGGGGCTTTGCAGATGTTTACACAGTATTTGCAAAAGTAGATGGAACACAGTTTACAGCATTTATTATTGAAAGAGGTTTTGAAGGATTTACGCAAGGACCAGAAGAACACAAAATGGGTATTAAAGGATCATCAACTGTTCAATTATATTTTCAAGATTGTAAAGTACCCGTAGAAAATTTATTAGGAGAAATTGGCAAAGGCCACATTATTGCGTTTAATATTTTAAATATTGGAAGGTTAAAATTATGTGCTGCAGCATTAGGTGGTAGTAAAAGTGCTGCAACAACCTCTGTTCAATATGCTAATACCAGAGAGCAATTTAAATTGCCCATTGCAAAATTTGGTGCAATAAAACATAAGTTGGCAGAAATGGCAATAAAAATTTGGGTTACAGAAACTGCATTATACAGAACTGCAAAATGGATAGACAATAAAGAGCATGAATTATTAGAAGCCGGAAAACCTTTTAATGAAGCATTATTAGGAGCTGCAGAAGAATATGCTATTGAATGTGCAATATTAAAAGTATTTGGTAGTGAAACATTAGATTTTGTAGTAGATGAAGGAGTGCAAATTCATGGAGGCAATGGCTTTAGCGATGAGTATGTAATAAGTAAGGCTTATAGAGATAGCAGAATAAATAGAATTTATGAAGGCACTAATGAAATAAATAGATTACTTACCGTTGATATGGTATTAAAACGTGCAATGAAAGGCAAATTAGATTTAATGACACCTGCTATGAACGTACAAAAAGAATTAATGAGCATTCCAGATTTTGGCACTGAGGAGGATGGAGCTTTTAGCAAAGAATTAAAATATATTGCCAACTTCAAAAAAGCAATTTTAATGGTTGCTGGTGCAGCAGTTCAGAAGTTAATGATGCAGTTAGATAAAGAACAAGAAGTATTGATGAATATTGCTGATATGGCTATTGAAGTTTTTCATTCAGAAAGTGCCTTATTAAGGGTTATAAAGCTATATAATCAACATGGTGCAGAGGCAACATCTCTACAGACTGATATGATGAGAACTTATTTATATGATGCTGCCGATAAAATTAATAAAGCAGGAAAAGATGCTCTAAACAGTTTTGCAGATGGTGATGAATTAAGAATGATGCATATTGGATTAAAAAGGTTTACAAAAGTTGAACCTTTTAACACCAAAGAAGCAAGAAGAAGAATTTGCAATAAAATGTTAGAAGCCAATGCCTATTGTTATTAGGCCTCAAAAGGGTAAATTTTATCACTTTAAATTTACCCTTTTGAGTAACATATTAAATTTAATTATCTTAATTTTGAAATAAGTTTTTTAAAAAGTAAAATATTATTAGATTGTAAGCTAAAAACTATTTAATAAATATTAAGCTATTTGCAATTAAAGATAATTGGTTGCATTTTAAACAAGCAATTAATGTATTTTAATTCATTAAAACCTATAAATGCACTTTAAAAAGAATAGTCATATCATTTCTATTAGTTTCTTGTATCCAATTCTGATATTGTTTGTTATTTCTTGTAATTCTAATTCTAAAAATAAACTTAATTCAGAACGGTTACCTGCAATAGATACTATTATTGATAAAGCTGGAAAAATTTCTTTTTTAGGTGGCGAACCTGCCTTGAAATTTATTGATTCTGCTACTTACAACAAAAAATTTTCTACAAAAGAAAAGATAAGACTGTTTGGCTATCTTTCTTATTTATACTCTAAATATTTACATAATATTGAAAAGTCTGCTTTGTACTCCGATTCTATGTTTTATCTTCTAAACAATAAAAACATAGATGATTATTCCTATGAATATTCTTATTCTTATTTTACACGAGGAGATGTTTTATTTGATCAAAGAAAGTTTGGAGAAGCATACTCTTACTACTATAAAGGCAAACAAGTAGGTGTTGCATTTTATGACTCTGCAACCTTAGGAGAGTATAGCTATAGGTTAGGGCATGTATTGTATTTGCAAGGTAAATTTAATGAAGCTAAGCTAAGTTTTATGCAGGCTTTGGAATTATGGAAAACAGCCACATTAACATTTGGAAAATACTATGCTACGCAAGAAATTATTAGCAATATTGGTTTGTGTTATTATAAAGCAAACCAACCAGATAGTTCACTATTTTACTTTAAAAAGGCACTAAACTATATAGATAATGCAGAGCAAAATTATATTAATAGAAAGGAATTACATAATGCTGCTAAAGGGGTAATTTTTGGTAATATTGGTAAAGTGTACGAAAAAACTAAACAGTATGATTCGGCATTAACGTATTATAAAAAAGGAGTAATAATTAATTTAGCAGATGGTTATGAAATAGAAGATGCATTAATAAATAATATTCATGTTGCACAAGTTTATGGCATACAGCATAAATATGATAGTATGAAAAACACATTACTGCAAACTGAAAAATGGCTAAAAAAATCTTCAGAATATAAGTTAGCCAATTTAATGTGGCATAAACAAATGTGGCAATATTATGATAAAACAAATCAAACCCAACAAGCCTATACTTACTTAACAAAATACACAGAATTATTTACTCAGCACTCTAAAGAAACCATTTCAATTAACTCCATCAATATTGATCAGCAAGTAGAATTTCTAGAATCTAAAAAGGCAATAGAAGTAATGCAAAAAGAATCGAAGATTAAAGAAATTTATTTATATGGATCCATTTTACTAGTTGTTTTAATGAGTGGCTTTATTGTGGTTACTTTAATTTTTTGGAACAAGTCGAAGCAAAATATTAAGAAACTACAGCAGCTTAATAATACTATTCAACATCAAAATTTTATTTTAGAAACACAAAGCAGAGAAAAGGAAAAAATTTTAAAATTAGTTGCACACGATTTAAGAACACCAATTGCATCCATTGCTGCATTAACAGATATGTTAGAAGAGGAAAAAGAAAAAGAACCTCAAAAAGAGTTGATTGGAATTATGAAAATGGCATGTGATAGTTCTTTAAAGTTAATTTCTGAAATTTTAGAAAGCTCTTCAAGCACAAACAAAGAAATTGAGAAAGAAATGGTAAGTGCCAGTGATTGTTTATCAGATTGTATTTCTCAATTACAAATTAATGCTGCAGAAAAGAAACAAAAATTTGTTATAAAGCCTTTGCCTTACGCAGTTAGCTTGTACGTTAATAAAGATAAAATGAAAAGGGTAATGTATAACCTAATTACCAATGCTATTAAATTTAGCCACGAGGGAGGTGAAATACATTTAAAAATGGAGCAGCATAATGATAAATCTATTTTAATTTCTATTCAAGATTTTGGTATTGGCATACCCGATCATATTAAAACTAATATTTTTAATTTAAATGATGAAGCAAAAAGAAGTGGTACTAAAGGCGAAAAATCTTTTGGTTTAGGTTTAACTATCTGTAAAGATATTGTGGCTGCACATAATGGTAAAATATGGGTTGAAAGTACTGAAAATAAAGGCACAACATTTTTTGTAGAATTGCCTTTAAGTTAATGTAATAATTTACTTACACCAAGTACGGATTGAAATTTTCATAAAAATTACATTTCCCATTTTGGTAACTTTTGCTTACTTTTGACAAAACAAGAAGGTTGAGAGTAATTGCAAAGAAAGTACTTAGAGATTTTTGGGAGAAACACTGTGATTGTGAGCAACAATTAAAAGCATGGTTTCTGGAAACCTCTAAAGCCGAATGGATAAATCCCAACGAAATAAAAGTTGAGTATCCGAGTGCAAGCATTATTGGCAACGACAGGATTGTATTCAATATAAAAGGCAACAAGTATCGCTTAATAGTAAAAATCAATTTTGATTATCAAATGGTATGGATACGGTTTATTGGGACACATTCCGAATATGACAAAGTAAACGCAAAAACTATTTAATATGAACATCAAGCCCATCAAGACAAAGAAGGACTACGAACAAGCAATGCTAAGGCTTGAGAAACTATTTGACGCCAAGAAAGGAACATCCAAGGGGGACGAATTAGAAGTAATAAGTATGTTAGTTGAAAAATACGAAGATGAACATTTCCCAATAGACCTGCCAGACCCAGTTGAAGCTATAAAATTTAGAATGGAGCAACTTGGAATGACACAAACAGACTTAGCTAATCTTGTTGGGCAAAAAAGTCGTGCAAGTGAAATATTGAATCGGAAGCGAAAACTCTCGTTAGATATGATTAGACAGTTGCATCAACAGTGGCGTATACCTACAGAGGTTTTGGTGCAAGCTTACTAATTACAACGTACTTCTGCCAACGTTGCATTGGTAATATGGTGGGTGAAGTGTATCGTCCTAAAATTAGTTGACAATTTTTCAATGTTTGTACTACCATCGGTTTACAGTAATTTTTGTAAACCTGATAGTAGTTTACACTTTGTTCTTTCTCAAACTTAATGTAATAATTTACTTACACCAATTTTACCAAAACATAAATATTTACTAATTCACTGTTTTTTACAGCAGCATTTTTTTGAATACCTTCTAAATAAAAACCTGCTTTTTGTAAGGCTTTCATACTGGCTTTATTATTTTCAAAAACTCTTGCAAAAATTCTTTTTACTCCAGGCCTATCATCTTTAATATGCTGTACAATTTTTTCAATAGCTTTGGTAGCAATACCCAAACCCCAAAATGGTTCACCAATAAAATAACCTAACTCTATACTGCATTTATAAATATCATCGTAAGTTAATAAACCAATACCACCAACAATTTTATGGTTACATTCAATAGCAAATTTTGAAACGGGTATTATAGCACTTTCTCTATTTATCCATTGCAAAGCATCTGTTACAGTATAAGGGCTAGGAAAATTATCCAATACATTATTCCAAATATTTTTATTATTGGCAATAGCAGCCAGGGCTTGAGCATCTTCTTTTTTCCAAGGTCTTAAAATAATATTATCCATGATTGATGTTAGGAGTAAGCACTAAAGTTAATCAAAAATATAAAAGATAATATTTGTAAAAAAGAAGTAGTTTATGAGAGAGAAATTAGTTTATTCTAATAGATATAATACCAAATTTATCATTTGTTTTTTTGGCCATTACAGTAATATTATAGCCCTTGTTATTATTTTTTAATTTTCCTGCAATGTACATAGTACCGCTCATTTCTCTTTGAGAGGTTAGGTCGAATCCTTTAATATTATTATCGTTATAAAAAGCTTTTAAAGCAATACCAGCTTGGTTTTTACCCATATTTTTTATTTCGTCTTTTTCGGGTAGTTTTAAATCAATAAAACTATCAAAATAGGTAGCAATTTGTTCTGCACTACCCGATTTAAGTGCTTT
>JAIBAV010000042.1 GCA_019695015.1 Chitinophagaceae bacterium | reverse complement strand
GTGGTAGAAGTTAATCCAAGAAAGAGCAAGGGTACTAATGAACTGAAAAAAATTTTGCTACTATTAACTAAACAAGCACCTGTAAACAACAGAGATTTTATAGATAATAAAACCTTAGCACCACAAAGTATTGAAGCTATACAAGCCCTGCAACCCAATATTAATACTTATACTGCAATTCATTATTTAATAAATTACCAACAGTTAAATGTAGATAATTCATTTAAACAGCAAACTGCAACTATCATACAATCTACCAACTTTAATGCAACTAAAGTGCAGGCAGAGGAAGTATTACAACGATACCAACGTATAAGAGGCTTAATGCAAAAAAATGTTTTTGCCCCCGACCCCGCAGAAAAAAAATTAATAACAGATAAGTTAGATAATGTTTTACTTCATCGTAAATGGGGATATTTAATTTTATTGGCAGTGCTGTTTATTCTTTTTCAAAGTATATTTTGGTTAGCTCAATACCCAATGAATTTAATTGAATCTTCTTTTGCAAGTATAACAAGTTTCTTTAATCATATTTTACCGTCAACTTGGTACACCGATTTATTCATTAATGGAATTATTGCAGGGCTAGGTGGAATAGTAATTTTTGTTCCACAAATTATGATTTTGTTTGGTTTAATAACTATTTTAGAAGATACCGGCTACATGGCAAGAATTAGTTTTTTAAGCGATAAACTAATGCGTAAAGTTGGATTAAATGGAAAAAGTGTAATGCCAATGATTAGTGGTTTGGCTTGTGCAGTGCCAGCCATTATGAGTACAAGAAATATTGAAAATAGAAAAGAAAGGCTACTGACTATTTTAGTTACACCTTTAATGAGTTGTAGTGCAAGATTACCTGTTTATACTATATTAATTGCTTTAGCAATTCCGGAAAAATACTACTTTGGTTTTTTAAGTTTACAAGGTTTAGTAATGATGGCATTGTATTTATTTGGCACTTTTATGGCATTGTTGGTAAGCTTTGTTATGAAGTGGTTCATTAAAATAAACGAGAAAAGCTTTTTTATTTTAGAACTACCAATTTATCGTAATCCAAGATGGAAAAATGTTGGATTAACAATGATTGAAAAATCTAAAATATTTGTGGTAGAAGCAGGTAAGGTAATAATGGTAATTAGCTTACTATTATGGTTTTTAAGCAGCTATGGCCCTGGAGATGAAATGAAAAAAATTGATTTGCATTATGAACAATTAATTTTACAAAACCCAACACAATCCGATTCTTTGCAAAAAATTGCCTCCACCGAAAAATTAGAACACTCTTATGCAGGGTTATTAGGTAAAAAAATAGAACCAATTATAAAACCAATTGGTTATGATTGGAAAATTGGTATAGCCTTAATTACTTCATTTGCAGCAAGAGAAGTATTTGTAGGTACAATGGCAACTTTATATAGTGTGGAAGAAAGCGACGACTCATCCTTAAGAGAAAAAATGCAAGCTGCCACCCATAGAAATGGCACTAAAGTTTATACCCTTGCAACAGCATTATCTTTAATGATGTTTTATGTGCTTGCTATGCAATGTATGAGTACTTTAGCTATTGTTAAAAGAGAAACTAGAACCTGGAAGTGGCCAATTTTTCAGTTTGTATATATGACGCTTTTAGCTTACTCTATGAGTTGGGTTGTGTACGAAATTTTTAAATAAACTCCACCCCTTCTAACACTTTTAAATCAGTTTCTTTTTTCCTGGCTTCTACTTCATATTTATTAAACTCGTAACTCATATTAAAAGTTTCAAAAAGATAGGATAAAATAAACCTTATAAATCCTTTTTGCTGATATTGCCTTACATGAGCCACTTCGTGCCTTAACCATCTTCTGTTACTTAAAAACTCTTCTCTGGTTACATTATGTAAATGAATAGTATTACCAAAAACTATAGCCATTTGAGAAGCTTTCATGTTATATGCAGCCATTTTAGCCCACAATGATTTTTCTTTAATCTTCACAACCATGGTTAACAATTTACCTTATAAAAAACTTAGTATAGAAATACTTTTACAATTATAATAAAAATACTTTAAAAAAATTATGAATTTAATTTTAAATTAATCTATTAATAAAAAAAAATTGATTTAAACTGAAAGAATAAATCCAATCAAACCATATTTCTACCATCAACAAACTATCAAAACCACTTATCATTAACACATTATTTTTAGTAGTTACATTTTTTTACATTTGTAGGTCATGAAAAAGAAGCTTGTAAATTATTGGCTGTTTCAATTAGGAGGATGGCTACTTTATGCCCTTTCAATGGTATTCTTCTCTTACCTATTTAGAAACAATATGGATGGTATTTTTTGGAAAAGAATATTATTATTTGTTTTTATGGGTGTTGCATTTACACATGTATTACGCTTTTGTATTCATCAATTTAAATTAATGCCACCCATACATGGCAGTAAATGGATAAACTTTTTTATACTAGTAATATTTATTTGTATAGCCAATAGTTTTGTTAGCAGTGCCTTAATTCAATACCTTGGTTGGTACAGAAAAGAGTTTAATGGAACCATTGGTAAACGATTTATTTTTACTTTGTTCGACTCGTCTCCTATTTTATTAGTATGGACAAGTATTTATTATGTATGGCACTATGTGGAAGATGCAAGAAGAACAGAAATAGATAAAATAAAATTAGAAAGTGTAGTAAAAGAACTAGAGTTAAAAACTATTAAAAGCCATATTAATCCGCATTTTATTTTTAATGCTTTAAATAGCATTAGGGCATTGGTTGATGAAAATCCTATACGTGCAAGAGAAGCAGTTACCCAATTAAGCAATTTGCTTAGAAGTAGTATGCAAACAGATAAAGCAGAAACTACATCTTTAGAAAAAGAACTGGATATTGTAAAAGATTATTTAGCATTAGAACATATAAGATTTGAAGACAGACTACAAGTTGAATATGAAATAGATGAAGATACTTTAGATCAACAAATTCCACCAATGATGCTTCAAACCTTAATTGAAAATGCAATTAAACATGGAATAGGTAAATCAAAAGAAGGTGGGTTAATTAAAATTATTTCTCGATTTATTGAAAACCATCATGAGCTTATAGTGCATAATACAGGCTTAATTGGAAATGATTACCAACAGGATGGATTTGGTATTTCTAGTACTAAAAACAGGCTGGCATTGCTTTTTGGCAAAAATGCATCCTTTAATTTAACAGATGATAAAATAACCAATAAAGTAATAGCTACAATCCAACTACCAATTTCATAAAACAATATCAAATTATTTAATTTATTAAAATAAAAGTATGGCAATAAAATCAATAATTATAGATGATGAAAGACTTGCAAGAACAGAGTTAAAAAAATTATTACAAGAACATAAAGATATTGAAATTATAGACGAAGCAGCAAATGTAGATGATGGAATAATGAAAATTGAAACTCTTAGCCCCGATTTAATTTTTTTAGATATTCAAATGCCAGGCAAATCTGGATTTGATTTATTAGCAGAAGTTGAAAAAGCCCCCAGAGTAATTTTTACTACTGCCTTTGATGAATATGCAATTAAAGCTTTTGAGGTAAATGCTTTAGACTATTTATTAAAGCCTATTGAGCCAAAAAGATTAAGCGATGCCATTCAAAAATTACAATACGAAATTCAAAAAGAAAAATCTGGTTTATTAAATGGCCGTGGACCTTTAACAGAAGAAGACCAGGTTTTTGTAAAAGATGGTGAAAGGTGTTGGTTTGTAAAATTGCATGAAATAAGATTATTTGAGAGTGTTGGCAATTATGCAAAAGTATTTTTTAGTACTAACAAGCCATTAATATTAAAATCTTTAAACGCTTTAGAAGAAAGACTTGATGAAAGAACTTTTTTTAGAGCAAACAGAAAACATATTATTAACTTACGTTGGATAGAAAAAATTGAACCTTATTTTAATGGTGGCTTGTTGGTTGAACTAAAAGGAGGAGAGAAAATAGAAGTAAGCCGCAGACAAACTGTGAAGTTTAAAGAAATGATGAGTTTATAGTTCTAGTTATTCTATTAAACTATACTGTAAAGTGTTGAATTCTTCAACGATAAAAAATTTACCTTACCTAAATATAATTAATACAGCTAGGGCATTTATTTAAAAATATTATCCATATTTCTACAAACCCTATCTTATAAATATTAATAAAGAATTATTCAATCTATCTAATTAAATTATCAAACCAAAAAACAAGCTTCAAAAACATTTAAAAAAATATGTAAAGTAGTTGCCACAACTTTAATAAATGTAGAACAAACAACTTATTTTGCAATATGCAAATACAGTACAATTTATCTTTAAAACCTTATAACACTTTTGGAATAAATGTTATTGCTAAATTATTTGCTGCCTTCAACTCTGTTCAACAATTAATTGAACTACTAGAAAACAATACAGATACTACTTTAATTATTGGTGGTGGTAGTAATATTTTATTTACTAAAAATTTTGATGGGCTTGTTTTAAAAAATGAATTAAAGGGAATAGAGTTGATATGTGAAGACGATGAACACTATTATATTAAAGTAGCTGCAGGAGAAGTATGGCATCAATTTGTTTTATACTGTATTCATAATAATTATAATGGTATAGAAAACTTAAGCTTAATACCAGGTAATGTAGGGGCAAGCCCAATGCAAAATATTGGAGCCTACGGTGTAGAAATAAAAGATACTTTTTATGAGTTAGAAGCTTTACATATACAAGAAAAAACAATTGTAAAATTTAATAACAGTGATTGTGCATTTGGTTATAGAGAAAGTATTTTTAAAGGTAAATTCAAAAACCAATTCATCATTCTTAATGTTACTTTTAAACTTCATAAAAAAAATATATTTAACCACAGCTATGGTGCTATACAACAAGAGTTAGATAAAATGAAAGTAACAGCATTAAGTGCTAAAGCAATATCCGATGCAGTTATTTCTATTCGTAGTACAAAACTACCAAACCCAGCAATAATTGGCAATGCAGGTAGTTTTTTTAAAAACCCAGTAATAGCCAAAACACAATACCACAAACTATTACAGCAATTCCCAAAATTACCAGGTTATAACGATAAAGATGATACAATAAAAATTCCTGCTGCATGGTTAATAGAATTTTGTGGTTGGAAAGGCTTTAGAAAAAATGATGTTGGTTGCCATACCAATCAGGCATTGGTATTAGTAAATTATGGAAATGCAACAGGGCTTGAAATATACAATTTGAGCCAAGATATAATTAATGATGTTTACAATAAATTTAGTATTTTATTACAGAGAGAAGTAAATATTATTTAATAACTTTCTTAACATATTATTGCATTTTGTGAAAACAAAAGACATTTTAAAACAATTTTGTATAATTAGCTTTGCTAAATAAAATTAATATCATGGCAGAAACAGTAGTTCAATTAAGAGGAGTAAATATTTATCAGGGCAACAGCCTTATTTTACAAGATGTAAACTTTACTATAGAAAGTGGCGAATTTGTTTATCTTGTTGGCAAAACAGGTACAGGAAAAAGTAGCTTATTAAAAACATTATATGGCGAGCTGCCCTTAAAAGAAGGAAGTTGTAATGTGGTAGGCTTTGATTTAAAAGATATGAACTGGAAAAAAGTACCATTTTTAAGAAGAAACTTAGGAGTTGTTTTTCAAGACTTTCAATTAATGACAGATAGAAATGTACATGAAAATTTAAAATTTGTATTAAAAGCTACTGGTTGGAAAGATGAGAAATTAATAGAAGAAAAAATAAATGATGTTTTAAATAAAGTAGGTTTAAGAAGTAAGGGTTTTAAAATGCCTTATGAAATGAGTGGAGGAGAACAACAAAGAGTAGATATTGCAAGGGCTTTATTAAACTCGCCAAAATTAATTTTAGCAGATGAACCTACTGGAAATTTAGACCCAGAAACAAGTGATGAAATAATGCAATTATTATTTCAAATTACCAAAGATTATGGTACAGCTATCATAATGGCAACACACGATTTTATTGTGATAAACAGGTATCCTAGCAGAATGTTAACAACGGATAGAAGTAGAGTTATTGATACCACTGTTGCTGCAACAATGCACTCCTAGTTTTCAAAAGGTTAAATGCCATTCCATGTAGCAGGATTATCTCTCCAATCTAATAAAACATTTTGCAACTCTGCATTTACTAACTGCTTCTCAATAGCAAGGTCAATTAAATTAGTATAGTTGGTTAAAGATATATGCTGTAAATTATTTTCTTCAAATAATTGAACAGCCTCAGAAAATTGATAGGTAAAAATAGAAACTATACCTACCACTTCTAACCCTTGGTTTCTTAAAACATTAACAACTTGCATACTACTTTTACCGGTAGATATTAAATCTTCAATAACCAATACCTTTTGCCCTTTTTCATAAAATCCCTCTATTTGATTGCCTAAGCCATGCTCTTTAGGTTTGGGACGAACATATATATAAGGTAATTTTAATTGATCTGCAGCCATTGCACCCCAAGCAATACCTGCTGTTGCTACACCTGCAAGCAATTCTATATCTTCAAATTTTTCAAAAATAATATTACACATTTCACTCTTTACAAAATCTCTAATAAACGGAAAAGATAAAACCTTTCTATTATCGCAATAAATGGGACTTTTCCAGCCACTGGCCCAGGTAAATGGTGCATTAGGGCTTAATTGTATAGCTTGTACTTGTAAAAGTTTTTCTGCAACAGCTTTTTCATTTGTCATGCTGCAAAGATAAACTAGGAAAGCTAATATTTACATCTATAAGCATACAGATAATGAATTATTGAAAAGTTATTCTACAAACTATTAAATAAATTTCATTCAATTAATGTAGATTGCAACAACATGAAAGAAAAGAAAAAAATAATTGCAGCCGGTGGTTTAGTATCCAATAATAATGGTGATTTACTATTAATATATAGAAAAAAGAAATGGGATTTACCAAAAGGAAAATTTGAAGAAGGAGAAAGTATAGAACAATGTGCTATTAGAGAAGTACAAGAAGAAACCGGTTTACAGAATGTAGCTATAACTAATTTTGTGGGTAAAACCTATCATGAGTATTATGAGAAATGGATTAGCCAACATGTAATAAAAGAAACCTGGTGGTATGCCATGCAAATAACAACAAACGAACCATTTTTACCACAAGTAGAAGAGGATATTGAAGAAGTAATTTGGGCCGATGAAAATAAAATAAATCAATGTTTAACTAATAGTTTTTCCAATATAAAAAGTATAATTATACAATGGAAAGAACAAAAAAATAAATCTTAATTTACCCTATTAACACATTATAAGTACTTAAAGTTTGGTTTACTTAATTACAATGCTACATTTGCAGCCATTTTAAAAATTGATTCATCATTAATGATTTTTTTATTTAATGGTGCTATAAAATTCTAAACTATTATGTCATTAAAAGCAGGAATTGTTGGTTTACCCAATGTAGGAAAAAGTACTTTATTTAATGCTGTAAGTAATAGTGCAAAAGCACAGGCAAGTAATTATAGATTTTGTACAATTGAACCCAATACTGGTTTAGTAGATGTGCCAGATTATAGGCTATCTAAACTAGCAGAATTGGTAAAGCCAAACAGAATTGTACCCACTCAATTAGAAATTGTAGATATTGCTGGCTTAGTACGTGGTGCAAGTAAAGGAGAAGGATTAGGCAATAAATTTTTAGCAAATATTAGAGAGGTAGATGCTATTATTCATGTTATTCGTTGTTTTGAAGATGAAAATGTTTTAAGAGAGGAAGGAGCTATTAACCCTGTTGGTGATAAAGAAATAATTGATATTGAATTACAGTTAAAAGATTTAGAAAGTGTAGAAAAGAAAATACAAAGAGTTGAAAAACTTTCGAGAACAGATGTTAAAATGAAGGCTGAATATGATGTACTGATGCAATGTAAACTGCATTTAGAAAAAGGTAATAGTATAAGAAGCTTAGGTTTAAGCAAAGAAGAAAGAGTAGCCATATCCGATTTATTTTTGCTAACTGAAAAACAAGTGCTATATGTGGCTAATGTAGATGAAGCAAGTATGCACACGGGCAATAAGTATTCTGAAGCATTAAAAATAAATGCAAAGGCCGAAGGAGCAGATGTAATTGTAATGTGCAATAATATTGAAGCACAAATTGCCGAAATGGAAGCTGAAGAGGACAAACAAATGTTTATGGAAGAATACGGTATGAAAGAGCCTGCTTTAGATAGGTTAATTCAAACTACTTATAAAATATTAAACCTTTATACTTACTTTACTGCTGGTGTACAAGAAGTAAGAGCTTGGACCATTCACCAAGGGTGGAAAGCCCCACAAGCAGCAAGTGTAATACATACCGATTTTGAAAAAGGTTTCATTAAAGCAGAAGTTATTGCTTACGATGATTTTGTAAAATATGGCAACGAAGCTGCTGCTAGAGAAAATGGCAGATTAAGAATTGAAGGAAAAGAATATATTGTACAAGATGGCGATGTAATGCACTTTAGATTTAATGTGTAATTTTTTTATTTAGTATGGCAACAGTAAGCCTACTAACACAAATTAATTTTTCATTTTCATCAGTAATTTTTATATCCCATACATGAGTAGTTGCCCCTAAATGCAAGGGTTTTGCTGTTGCAGTAACTATACCACTTTTTACACTACGAATATGATTGGCATTTATTTCTAAGCCTACACATAGTTGCTTTTCTGTATTAATTACTAAGGCAGAAGCAACACTACCAACAGTTTCGGCCAATGTAGCACTTGCACCACCATGTAATAAGCCATAGGGTTGATGCGTTTTTGTATTAACAGGCATGGTAGCTTTCAAAAAATCGGCACCAATTTCAATAAATTGAATATCTAGAAATTCTCCCATGGTATTCTTACCCCAATGTGCAAAATCCTTAATAGCAATTTGTTTATTATACCAAATCATAGCAATGAAAATAAAAGAGAATTATTTTTTTAAACTATTAATAACTGCTTCAGGTAAAAACGGCGATGCATCACCTCCATTTTTTAGTATATCTCTTACAATAGTAGATGCAACAGAAGTATATTTGGGTTCGCCAGTTAAAAATATGGTTTCTATCGTTCTATCTAAAGTTCTGTTAGCATCGGCAATGGTTTTTTCGTATTCAAAATCGCTTACATAACGTATGCCTCTTAAAATAAACCTGGCGTTAATTTTTTTACAATATTCAATGGTTAAGCCTTGAAAAATAACACTCTCAATTTTAGGCTCATTATTAAAAATATCTTTAAACCAAACCAATCGTTGCTCTGCAGTAAACATTGGCTTTTTGGCAGCATTTTCTCCTATCCCAATATAAATTTTATCAAACAATGGTAATGCTCTATTAATTATATCAACATGCCCTAATGTAACAGGGTCAAATGTTCCAGGAAAAAGACAAATTCTACTACTCATAAGTTTACATATAAAAATTTTGAACTCTCTATAATTAATTTTCTCGGTTGGCTAACAAATATAAAACAGCCATCCTAACTGCTACCCCATTTTCTACCTGATTTAAGATGATTGAGGAACTTCCATCTGCAATATCACTATCTAATTCTACCCCTCTATTTATTGGACCAGGATGCATAATTGTTATTTCTTTATTTAAACTGTCTATCAGTTTTTTTGAAATTCCATAGGATAAATTATACTCTCTCAACGAAGAAAATAGAGGCTGATTTTGTCGTTCTAACTGTATTCTTAATACATTGGCCACATTACACCATTGCAAAGCATTTTTAATATTGTATTCAACTTTTACTCCCAAAGCTTCTGTGATATATTTAGGAATTAAAGTGGGTGGCCCAGTTACTACAACTTCGGCTCCCATTTTTTGTAACAAATAAATATTACTAAGTGCAACCCTACTATGCATAATATCACCAACAATAGCCACTTTCAGCCCTTCTAAGGATCCAAATTTTTCTTGCATACTAAATGCATCTAATAAAGCTTGTGTTGGATGTTCGTTTATACCATCTCCTGCATTTACAATGGCTGCAGGTATATGTTTAGCCAAAAAATGTGGAGCTCCGCTTGCACTATGCCTCATTACCACCATATCCACCTTCATACTTAAAATATTATTCACAGTATCTAAAAGCGTTTCTCCTTTAGCTGCACTGCTGCCACTTGCAGTAAAATTAATTATATCTGCACTTAATCTTTTTTCTGCCAATTCAAAAGAAATTCTTGTTCTGGTACTGTTTTCATAAAACAGGTTTACAATGGTAATATCTCTTAAGCTAGGAACTTTTTTAACTGGCCTTTGTAAAACATCTTTAAAATTATTTGCTGTAGAAAGTATTAGTTGAATATCTTCTTTGTGTAGGTCTTTAATACCAAGCAAGTGTTTGGTGGATAGTTTCATTAAAGTACAAAATTAAAACAATTGAATATAATTGTACAAATTTTTAGTTTACTGAATTAAAATCACTTCTTCTTTTTCATCATTCTCCTTCCATGCTACTTTCACTTTTTCCGAAATAAAAGTATCTATCGCTTTTCCTGTATAATCTGGTTGTATGGGTAACTCTCTGTTAAATCTTCTATTAATTAAAACACAAAGTTCAACCTTGGCTGGTCGTCCAAAATCTATTAAAGCATCTAAAGCAGCACGTATGGTTCTTCCTGTCCATAAAACATCATCAATAAGTACTACCCTTTTATTTTCAATACTAAAATTTATATCGGTTTTATTGGCAATATGCAATTCATTTCTTACATCATCTCTGTAAAAAGTAATATCCAGTTTGCCATATTCAACATTAATAGGTTCAATAATATTTTTTATTTCTGCAACTATTCTATTACTAAAAAAAATACCTCTTGGCTGTATGCCAATGAAAACAGTATTTCTAAGCTGCACATCACCTTCAATAATTTGATAGGCTAACCGTTTAAGTGTAATGGCTATTTCGGGTTCCGATAGAATAGTTTTCAAATGAAGTAATTTATTAAAGATTATAATTTAAAAAGCTAAAATACTAATAAAAGTTTAATGTTACCATTGCTTTATTTAGTTGTAAAAAAGTGAAATACTCAAATAAAAAAGAAAGATGTTTAGCAACAGAAACCCCTTCACATGTATATTATCAATTTCATATTTTGTTACTCTATATTTTTTTTTTAGTTTAGTAATTTATAAATGTAAATACATGAAATATTTATTAATTATTTTAGGCCTCCTTTTTTGCAATATAAAAAGCTTTGCCCAAACCGAAACGGAACAAGTTAACAATGCTGTTTTACAAATAAAAAATAAAGTTATTGAATGGCGTAGGCACTTTCATCAATTTCCTGAATTGAGTAACCGAGAATTTAATACCAGTAAAAAAGTAGCAGAACATTTAAAAAATTTAGGTTTGGAAGTTAGAACTGGAATTGCCAAAACCGGTGTGGTAGGTATTTTAAAAGGTGGAAAGCCAGGGCCTGTTGTAGCACTTAGAGCAGATATGGATGCTCTGCCTGTAACAGAAAGAAATAATTTGCCTTATAAATCAACGGTAACAACCACATTTAATGGGCAAAATACTGGTGTAATGCATGCATGTGGCCACGATGCTCATACAGCAATGCTAATGGGTGCTGCAGAGGTTTTAAGTAAATTAAAAGCATCTGTTCCTGGTACTGTTGTATTTATTTTTCAACCTGCCGAAGAAGGTGCACCAGAAGGTGAAGAAGGTGGTGCCAGTTTAATGGTAAAGGAAGGTGTTATGGATAACCCAAAAGTTGATGTTGTTTTTGGAATGCATATTGAAAGTGATATTCCTGCAGGAGATTTAGAATATAAAGAAGGGGCATTTATGGCTAGTGCCGATTTGTTTAAAATAAAAGTTAAGGGAAAAAGTTCTCATGGCTCTCAGCCTTGGTTAGGAGTTGATCCTATTTATGTTTCTGCTCAAATTATTAATGCTTTTCAAGGTATTGTTAGCAGAAACAGTGATTTAACCAAAGCTCCTGTTGTAATAACTGTTGCTGCTATTCATAGTGGATTAAGATTTAATATTATACCTGAAGAAGCAGAAATGTTGGGTACTGTAAGAAATTTGGATAAAGATATTAGAATTAAGGTTTTAGAAGAATTAAAGGCAATTGCAGAAGGTATTGCAAAACTGCATCATGCAACAGCCGAAGTTACTATAGAAAATAAAACTTTGGTAACCTACAACACTCCACAACTAGTTAAAAAAATGTTGCCATCATTAGAGAAAGCAGCTGGTAAAAATAATGTTCGTTCTAGAACTTGGGTAACTGGTGCAGAAGATTTTTCTTTTTATGGAGAAAAAGCACCTGCATTCTTTTTTTACATTGGCGGAATGTCTGCTACTATAAAATCAGAGCAAGCCGCACCACATCATACACCAGATTTTATTATTGATGATAGTAAATTAGATGTTGGTGTTAAAGCATTGTGTCAATTAGTTTTTGACTATTCAAAAGTAAAATAAGTAGATATTATAAAATTAATAGGGGCTGAATTAAAATTCAGCCCCTATTAATTTATTTTTCAATTGAATTAAATAATTTTTTTTCTGCTTGCATTATAACCACTAGCTATACCAACTGCTAATAGTACTGCAACTCCACCATCTAAAGGAATATCATCTATTGGGTCAATTGGTCCACCTGGATCATCATCATCTGCATCAACAGAAGTTGTACCAGCAAAACCACCACCATTAGCAGCAGTATTACCAGTAGAAGTTGAGTTATCTTCAAAAACAGGTTCGTCTATTCCACTATTAGTGCTTGTAGAACCAGTTCCATTTAGTGTATTGCCATTATGGTCAAAAATTTGGGAAAAAACACTATTGTAACTTCCTAAGTTAATAAAAGCTCCAAATAATAAAATAAATAATAAATACTGTTTGCTTCTTTTCATGCTTTAAATTTATTCCAAGTCAAAAAATCTTAATTATAGGTTTAGGTGATTACTTAGCTGACAAAATTATAATAATTATTTATACATTATACAATTTGGTCTAAATAAATTTCCATATTCTTCCTTAAACCTGATTTATTTGAAAAAATATAGATTATAATCCTAATATTTTCTTAAAAAACGACTTTTTAGATCCATTATTATTTGTATTATCAGAAATAATAAATGATGCTAAACCTTCTATTTCTTCTACAGGTACCCAATCTTTTAAGCCTTCATACCAAATCATATCACCTGCCTTTAAATTATTTTGTTTTAAGGTTTCAAAATTGTAGGGCCCATATATATACTTTTTCTTTTTAAGAATGTATATCTTTTCATTTTCCTCCATAGAATAGTTCTTAGATACTGAAATTTATAAACCTGCTGTATGAATATAAAATTATTGTTTAACCTGTTCCATTGCCTTTAAAACTACTTTATCAGTTTTGTTGGCAAGTTGATAATACCCATTATTTCCAAACATTTGTTTAGCAATTAGTTTTTTAATGCTGAAAAGTAAGGTTTCCTTTTCTTTTTCTGAAAATTTTTGTAAGCTAATGGAGTCAGATTTTGCAATTTTTTCAACCAAAGATAAATCATTTTCGGTTGGTAATTTTTCAGCATAAAACTTATCGGCAGAATTAATTTTACTTAAATAATTTTTGTTTTGAATATATAACTTAAGAGCAACCTTATTTAAAAAGTTAGTATGATAAATTTTAGCAATATTGTTGGTTAATGTAATAGAGTCTGTAGTAACTAATATATCAGGTAAAATTCCACCTCCACCAAAAACTGTTTTACCACTAGGTGTTTTAAATGAAGGTTTAGGGTGTGCCGAATCTTCATTTTCATATTTTTCGTGTGGTTCAATACCTAAAGCATCTCTCCTATATTCCTCTTTTGATTTATTGGTATAAGATTTTTGAATATTTCTGCCTAAAGGTGTATAATACCTAGATACTGTTAATCTTAATGCTCCCCCATTGCTTAAAGAAAATTGTTGCTGCACCAATCCTTTTCCAAAGGTTCTTCTTCCTATAATAGTTGCTCTATCCCAATCTTGTAAGGCACCAGCTAAAACCTCACTAGCACTTGCACTTGTTTCATCCACTAAAATAATTAACTTACCTTCTTCAAACAAACCATCTCTTTTACACTTAAATTCATACCTGGCAGATTTTGCTCCTTCGGTATATACAACTAATTTATTGTTCGATAAAAATTCATCTGCAATATCTACAGCTTCATTTAGTAATCCACCTGTATTTCCTCTTAAATCAAGAATCAGGTTTTTCATTCCTTCTTTCTGCAATTTTTCTAATTGCTCCATAAATTCCTCATAGGTTTTTTCACCAAATTTATTTAATCTAATAAAACCTGTTTGTGGTTCTATCATGTAAGATGCATCTATAGTGCTTACAGGAATTGAGCCTCTTGTAATAGTTATTTTTTGTTGTTTCTGATCTCTTATTACTGTAATATTTACTTTGCTGTTTTCTTCTCCTCTTAATAAATTTCTTATTACATCTGTGGTTATTTTTACGCCTGCAATTTTAGTAGTATCATTTACAAAAATAATTTTATCTCCAGCCTGTACCCCTGCTTTTTCTGAAGGCCCGTTTTTAACTACAGAAATTACTGTAACAGTATCTTCAAACATTTGAAATTCTACACCAATGCCATAAAAATTTCCAATTAAATCATCATTAATTGCTTGTACATCATTTTGGGGTATATAAATAGAGTGTGGGTCTAAATGAGATAGTAAATCATTTATGGTAGCTTCAGAAATGCTATCTATTTTTATTTTATCAACATATTTATTTTGAATTAAGCTAACTACCTCTTGTATGGAATTTGTTTTACCCGAACTAAAAAAATTACTGCTAGTAGTATGTTTATGTAAATTATAACCAACTAACATTCCAAATATCATTACAATAGCAAAAAATAGAGGTAGCCAAATTTGTTTCTTATTATTATCCATCAAAATTTGATACTTTAGGTGAGTACTTTTTATTAAAACACGAATATCAGTATATCTTCAAAACTTGCCTAAATTCTTTTTAGTTCAACCAAAAAATGTTTTTATTCCTTAACAAAATTCCTTAAATTGAATTATATTTCATATTTAACCGAAACTTTCTTTTACTGTAATTTACAAAAATAAAATTATGGCTACATTAATTGCAGACTGTGGTGCAACAAAATGCGATTGGAGTTTGCTTGAAAACAACAAAGTAAAAAAAATAGTTACCCAAGGTTTTAGTTTATATTTTTTAAGTGCCGAAAATGTAAAACAACTTTTAATAACCGAATTACTAAGTAAAATTAAAAATACTACTGTTTTAAAAGTTTATTTTTATGGAACCGGAATTGGCAATAAGGTGAATGCCCAACAAATGAAACAAATTTTAAAGCAAATATTTAAAGGGGCATTAATAGAAGTAAATACAGATTTGTTGGCTGCTGCAAGATCTTTATGTGGTAACCAAAAAGGTATTGCTTGTATATTAGGAACAGGCTCCAATTCTTGCTATTACGATGGAAAGAAAATTATTAAAAGTAACCCTTCCTTAGGTTTTGTGTTAGGAGATGAAGGAAGTGGTGCTTATTTAGGTAAAAAAGTTTTACAGTATTATTTATATCAAACTTTTGATGAAGAACTAACTATAAATTTTGATAAAAGTTACAATACTAACAAGGCTACTATTTTAAACTCAATTTATAAAAGCAATACACCCAATAGGTATTTAGCAAGTTTTGCAAGTTTTTTATCAGAAAATAGAGGGCATTATATGATAGAAAATATTATTGAAGACGGCTTAAATGATTTTTTTCAAAATCACATTTATAAGTATAGAGAAAGTTGGCTACACCCTATTCATTTTACTGGTGGTATAGCATATACATATAAAGATGTAATTAAAGAACTTTGCCACAGTTATGAATTAGAAGTTGGCAATTTTAGCAAAAGCCCAATGCAAGGTTTATTACAATACCACCAATAAAAAAGCCTCAATTTAATAATTGAGGCTTGGAGAATTTTTTGAAAGCTATTGCTTTAAATGGCAATTTCTTCTACTTTAAATTTCAATATACCATTAGGTGCTTGCACTTCGGCAATTTCTCCTATTTGCTTGCCAATTAAACCCTTACCAATTGGAGAAGAGGAAGAAATTTTACCCATTTTTAAATCGGCTTCTTTTTCACCAACAATTTGATAAGTAACTGTTTTTTTAGTAGCTACATTAGTTATAGTTACTTTAGTTAAAATGCTTACTCTACTAGTATCAATAGAGGTTGTATCAACAATTTTGGCAGTTGCAATGGCACCTTCTAATTGTTTAATTCTAGCTTCCAATAAACCTTGTGCCTCTTTAGCACTATCATATTCAGCATTTTCTTTTAAATCGCCTTTTTCTCTTGCTTCTGCAATTGCTTTTGAAGCAGCAGGGCGGTCAATAGCTTTCATTTTTTGAAGGGTTTCCTTCATTTTATCAAATGTTTCTTGTGTTACATACTCACTCATTGTACAAATATTTACAGCTTATAAAAAAAATACAACGCTACATATACTTTAATACATGAAGCGTTGCATGAACTACAAATATAAAGAAAAATGAATTAATTTATAGAACAAAATTTTTTAATTAATAAAAAATAATTTGGTTTATATTATAAACTACTTTACGTTTGTGCTATCAAAAGAAGTAAAATGATAAAAAGTATAGTTATAACACTAGTTAATTTATTATTCATTAATTCATTAATTGCTCAATCAAAAATTTATGGAACAGTAAAAGGTAATAAGAACAAGAATTTAATTGCAGCAAGCATTACCATTGTTGGTACTTATGATGGTACCATAACAGACTCTTTAGGTAAATATAAAATTACTACTTACGAAAAGGGACAATTTACTGTTGAGGTAAAATGTTTAGGTTATAAAACCACCACTCAACCATTATACTTAGATAACAAAAATGTTGAAATAAACTTTATTTTAAAAGAAGAAATTAATGAATTGAGTGCAGTTACAGTAACTGCAGGCAGTTTTGAAGCTGGTGATAAAAAAAGAACTGCTACCGTATTAACTGCTTTAGATGTTTATACAACAGGTGGTGCAAATGGAGACATTACTAGTGCAATAAAAACTTTGCCAGGCACTCAACAAGTTGGAGAACAAGAAGGCTTGTTTGTACGTGGTGGTGCAGGCTACGAAACTAAACAAATGATTGATGGTTTAGTTGTTAATAATCCGTTTTTTTCTGGTGCACCAGATATAGCAACACGTGGTAGATTTTCTCCATCATTATTTAAAGGCAATGTATTTAGCACAGGTGGCTATAGTGCTCTTTATGGGCAAGCACTAAGCAGTGTTTTATTATTAGAAAGTATTGACATGCCTGAACGTTCAGAAGCTAGTGCATCTATCACATCAGTTTTTGCAGGTGCCGGTTTTCAACATTTAGCCAAAAACAAAAAATCTTCCATAGGAATAAATTATGGTTATACTAACCTACAGCCTTACTTTTCGGTAGTTAAGCAAAAACAAACCTTTAGTATTTTTCCAACTTATCAAAATGTAGAAGCAAATTTTAGAATTAAAACAAAGAGAAATGGAATGATTAAGTTTTATTCAAGTTTTTCTGACGGCAAAATGGGTTTAAGAACAATTGATATTGATAGTGTAACTCTTAAAAATCAATTTGAATTAAGAAATAATAACTGGTATAATATTATAACTTATAAAGAAAATTTAGGTAAAGGTTGGAAACTGAATACAGGAATTAGCTTTAGCACTAATACCGATAAAATAAACAATAAAGTAATAGACAACAATAATCAGCCAACAATTACAGGTAAAATTTATATTGATTCAAAAAATTTTATTTTAAGAACAAAACAAGAACTTACAGTATTAAGAGCTGTTGCAGAAAAGAGAATAAAGGGAATTAGTGTAGTAAGATTTGGTACAGAATATTGGTTTGCAAATAATGAATATAGCTTTAATGGTTTTAAAACAAATTTCAAAGACCGCTTCACATCTCTTTTTGCCGAAGCAGATATTTACCTAACCAACAACCTTGCATTTAAAGCAGGTAGCAGGTTCGAAAATTCAAGTTTAATAAACAAAAACAATATTTCGCCTAGGCTTTCTTTGGCTTACAAACTAGGCAATAAGGGACAAATGAGTGTAGCTTATGGTACTTTTTTTCAGAAACCAGAATTGGACCAAATAATGCAATACAACAATACTGTAATTAATACAGGTTTTAATAAAGCTACCCATTATTTAATCAACTATATTAAAAACACTTCACTTCAAACTTTTAGAGTGGAGGCTTTCTATAAAAAATATAATAACTTAATTAAAACGTTTCCCGACACAACAGTTAATGGAAATGGTTATGCCAAAGGTTTTGAAATATTTTGGAGAGATAAAAAAACAATTAAATTTATTGATTATTGGATTAGTTATAGTTATTTAGATACTAAAAGAGATTTTTTAAACTATCCATCAACATTGCAACCAAGCTTTGCAACACCACATACCCTAAGCATTGTAACCAAAACATTTATTTTAAAATGGAAAACTGGCTTTAACTTAACATATAATTTTGCAACGGGCAGGCCTTACTACAATATTGTTTATAATAACAATTTAAGTAAATACGAAATTTTAGACGAAGGCAAAACAATAGATTATCATAACCTAGGTTTTAGTTTAAACTATTTACCCAACTTAGGTAAAAAAAATGCTAAAACATTTATTGTATTGGTTGCGAGTGTTACCAATGTTTTAAACTCTAACCAAATTTATAGTTACCGTTACTCTTATAATAATTTAAATAAAGTTGCTGTTACCCCTACAGCCAAGCAGTTTTATTTTATTGGCTGCTTTTTAAGTTGGGGAGTTGATAAAACACAAGATGCTATAAATAATAATTTATAAAATTTACAAACAACTAAAACACACATCATGAAAAAAATCATCTTATGCTTAACACTATTTATTAGTACAAGTATTATTGCCCAATCCGACAAATTTAATGCAGCAATGAGCAGTAGCATTAAAGAGTATGAGGCAGCTAAAACAGCAGAAGAAAACATTGCTATTGCTCAAAAATTTATTCGTATTGCCGAAGCTGAGAAAACAGAATGGCTACCTTATTATTATGCAGCTACCATAAAAGCTAAAATGAGTATTATGGGAATTGGTGGAGATAAAGATGAAGTTGCAGACGAGGCTCAATCTTTAATTGATAAAGCAGAGGCATTATCTAAAAACAATTGTGAAATTTTAGTAATTAAAAGTATGATTGCAACTGCTAAAATGATTGTAGATCCACAAAACAGGTATATGGAATTTGGCACATTAATAAACAAATATTTAGCAGAAGCAAAAAAAGCAGATGCCAATAATCCTCGTCCGTATATTTTAGAATCGAGTAACTTAGTTAACACACCAGAACAGTATGGTGGTGGTTGTAATGCTGCCAAACCTATTGCACAAAAAGCAATGGAGTTGTTTAATAGTTTTAAACCTGCATCTGAAATTCATCCAAATTGGGGAAAAGAAATGGTTGAACAAATTTTAAAAAATTGCAAGTAAAATATTTACCAAATTTATTAAAAGTGTTACAATGGAAAAAGAATTAACTCCTACAGAAAGTTTGGCTATAATTGAAAACATGATTAACAAAGCCAAAAGCAATTATAGCGATGATAGCACTTTATACCTTTTATGGGGTTGGGTTATTTTTATATGCTCAATTGGCCATTTTATACTTTTGCAAACTAATATAATTAAGTATCCAGAATATATTTGGGTTTTAACCTGGGGAGCTGTTATTTACCAAATCTATTACATCCTAAAAAAAGAAAAGAAGAAAAAAGTTAAATCTTATACCGATGAAATTGTAGGCTATGTTTGGATGGGGTTTGGATTTACCATGTTCTTTATTTCTATAATAATTGGTAATCAGAATAATTGGATTACTTTATATCCCATAATATTATTTATGTATGGCACACCTACTTTTATAAGTGGTGTTGCCATAAGGTTTTTACCATTAAAAATAGGTGGAATTGTTTGCTGGGGTTTGGCTTTTATAGCAAAGTTTACTGCAGATATTTATGTTTTACTACTATTGGCATTAGCTGTTTTGGCAGCATGGATTGTTCCAGGATATTTATTAAAAGCTAAATATAAAAACAATAGTTATGAAGAGTAATAAACCATTAACAGAAAAAGAAAGTTTAGATTTAATAACATCCATGATACAAAATGCAAAAGCAAGTTATCATGAAACCGGAACTAATGCTATACTTTGGGGCTGTGTTATAGCAATTGCTTCTTTATTAACTTATTTAAGTATTGAGTTAAATTTTAAATTAAGTTTTAGCCCGTTTCTTTTAACAATTATTGCCATTGCATTTCAAATTTATATTTCAATAAAAGCAGCCAAAGAGAGTAAGGTAACAAAGTTTGAAGATGCTGCAATTAATGCTGTTTGGTTAGCATTTGGAATTTCTATTATGGGTTTAGTATTATACTTAAATATTATTCCTAACTCAAGTATAAAGCTTGCTACGCAAGAAGGTTGGCAGTTTACTAAACATTATTTAGATGCCAATAAACCCGATGAACCATTAACCCCATTTGCACCAAGCAGCTATTCTCTTTTTATTTTATTATATGCTTTACCAACTTTTACAACTGGTATTGTAAAAAATTATAAACCCATGATAGTGGGTGCAATTTTAACCTATGTTTTGTTTATTATATCTTGTTATACCAGCACAAAATACGATATGTTAGCAGGTACAATAGCAGCTATTTCTTGTTGGTTAATTCCTGGTTTAATTTTAAGAAGAAATTATTTACAACAAAAAAACAGCAATGTTTAAAGACCTAGATCCTATATTACACTCTCAACTAAGGCTTGCAATAATTAGTTTACTTATTGGGGTAAAGGAAGCTGATTTTAATTTTATAAAAGAAAAAACAAAATCTACTGCAGGCAATTTATCTGTTCAAATACAAAAATTAAAAGATGCTGGTTATATTGAAGTAACCAAACAATTTAAAGATAATTATCCCTTAACTACATGTTCAATTACTAAACAAGGAGTACATGCATTTGAAATATATGTAAAAGCTTTACAAGGATACTTACATACCGATAAAAATTAAAACAGTTGATAAACTTTATTACTCAATCCTTATTTTTATAGCATGGAAAAGGTAATATTAGTAGATGAATATGATAATGAAATTGGTATTGAAGAAAAAATAAAAACGCACCAAGCTGGCTTATTGCATAGAGCATTTAGTGTTTTTATTGTAAATAAAAATGGTGACCTTTTATTACAACAAAGGTCTTTAAATAAATACCATAGTGCAGGCTTATGGACCAATACATGTTGCAGTCATCCAAGACCTAATGAAAATGTAACAAATGCAGCAGAAAGGAGACTACAAGAAGAAATGGGTTTTACAACCAAATTAAAACCAATCTTTCAATTTATTTATAATGTGGCTTTTGAAAATGGTTTATCCGAACATGAATACGACCATGTTTTGTTAGGAGAATACAATGGAGAAATTAGTATTAACGAACAAGAAGTAGCAGATTTCAAATTTGTAGCTTTAGATGCCATTGAAGATTTAATTGCTACAACACCTGAGCAATTTACAACTTGGTTTAGAATTGCATTTCCTAGGTTAAAACAATGGTTACAAGCAAATAGCCATTAATTTACTTTTGCTTTTTGATTTTCTTTTTTACAGGTTTTGTAGCTTCCATATTATCATTGGTTACCCATTCATAATCTAATTTTCTTTTTTCTAAATTAGCTGCAACAACTTTAATGGTTACTTTATCACCTATTCTAAAAGTTTTACCACTTCTTTTGCCCACTAAACAAAAATCAGTTTCTACAAATTTAAAATCGTCATAATCGCTAAGGCTTACAATACTTACCATTCCTTCGCATTTATGGGCTAAAGTTTCTACCCAAAATCCAAAACTTGCCACTCCACTAATTACACCTTCAAAATCTTCGCCCAAATGTTCTTTTAAAAACTCCACCTGCTTATAACTATTTCCTGCACGTTCGCAATCCATGGCAGCCTTTTCTCTTTCGCTACAATGCCTGCATTTCTCTTCCATTTTTTTATCCATAATAGTTTTACCTTGTAAAAAACTATATAGAATTCTATGTACTAAAACATCTGGATATCTTCTAATAGGAGAAGTAAAATGACAATAGTGAGGAATGGCTAAACCATAATGGCCAATGTTTTTTGTTGTATAAACTGCTTTTGCCATTGTTCTTATTCCTAATTGTTCTAACACTTGTTGCTCTGGCTTGCCTTTTACATTTTCTAAAAGAGTATTAAAGCTTTCTGCAATTTTCTCGGGTGATGAAATATTAAATGTATGACCGAATTTTTTGGCAAATTCTATAAAGGGTAAAAGCTTTTCTTCGTCTGGTTGGTCATGTACTCTATAAGGAAAAGGTATTGGGTTATTGTTACTGGATTTATCAATATGTTCTGCAACAGTTTTATTGGCAAGTAACATAAACTCTTCAATTAACTGATGCGATGCCTTGCTTTCTTTTACAATAATACTTATTGGTTTAGCATTTTCGTCTAACTTAAATCTTACTTCCTGCGATGAAAAATTTATAGCACCTTTCTTGAACCTATTGGTTCTAATAATTTGTGCTATTTTATGCAGTAATAATATTTCAGATTCATACTCACCAATTTTGCCATTTATAATATCTTGTACATCTTCATAAGTAAATCTGTGGTTTGAATGAATAACCGTTTTGCCCAACCAATAATTTTTTACATTTCCGTTGGTAGATATTTCAAACACAGCAGAAAAGGTAAACTTATCTTCGTTGGGGCGTAAAGAACATAGTTCGTTGGATATTTTTTCGGGCAACATTGGATTAACTCTATCTGGCAAATAAACAGATGTGGCTCTTTTGTATGCTTCTTCATCTAAAGCTGTATCTGGCTTTACATAATAACTAACATCGGCAATATGTACACCTATTTCATACAATTCGTCATTTATTTTTTTTACAGAAATAGCATCGTCAAAATCTTTTGCATCTACTGGGTCAATAGTAAAAGTTAATACTTCTCTAAAATCTTTTCTTTGTTCAATTTCTTTTTCAGAAAGGGTTTCATGCAATTGAGCGGTTTCTGTTATAACTTCATCAGTAAAAGATAATGCAAAACCTGCAGCAGCAATAATTTCTTTCATAGCAGCATCGTTTTCATCTGCTGCTGTTAAAATACTCATCACTTCTCCAACAGGTTTTTTATCTCCTTTTTCCCATTTTACTAAGCGTACAATTACTTTTTCGTTATTGGTTGCTGTTATAATTTTATCTTTTGGAATAAAAAAATCTGGCATTGGTTTATTGCTATCTGGAATAAAAAAAGCAAATGCATTAGATAGCTGTAGTTTACCAATAAATTCAGTTTGTTTTCGTTGTACAACCTCAGTTATTTTCCCTTCTCTTTTACCTGATTTGAAATTTTCTTTAATAACTTTTACTCTAACAGTATCTCCATGAAATGCTGTATTAAAATTATCTTGTCTTACCAAAATATCTCCTACCCCTTCTGGCATAATTACATAACCAATACCACTATTAGTTACTTCTAAAATGCCCTTTAAAGTGTTAGTAGGCAAATGTGTTTCCTTA
>JAIBAV010000117.1 GCA_019695015.1 Chitinophagaceae bacterium | reverse complement strand
ACAATGCATACAAATACAAATAAACTTGCCATTGGAATTGATATAGGAGGAACTTCAACAAAATTTGGAATCGTAAATTCTAAAGGTGAAATTCTAGAGCAAAATAAGATATCTTCTACACAGCATGCTGATATTAATTTATTTATAGCAGAATTATATCAAGTCATAAATCCATTAATTGAAAAATATGGTGGAAAAAATGCTATTAAAGGAATTGGCATTGGTGCTCCTAATGGCAACTTTTATACTGGTACAATTGAGTATGCCCCTAATTTAATATGGAAAGAAATTATACCATTAGCAAGCTTAATACAAAAAGCATTTAATTTACCAACCTTCTTAACCAACGATGCTAATGCAGCAGCTTTTGGAGAAATGAAATATGGCAAAGCTAAAGAAATTAAACATTTTATTACAATCACTTTAGGAACAGGTGTAGGTAGTGGAATTGTAATTGATGGAAACATTGTTTTAGGCCATGATGGATTTGCAGGAGAATTAGGCCATACCATTATTCGCCATAATGGAAGATACCATAAAGGCACTGGGGCCTATGGCAGTTTAGAGGCTTATGCCAGTGCAAATGGAATAAAACAAACTGCTTTAGAACTATTATCTTCAACCAATAACTCAAGCCTTCTACGAAACTATCAACCTGAAGAAATTACCAGCGAAATAATTTATAATTGTGCAATACAGGAAGATAAAATAGCCAAACAGGTTTTTGAATTTACAGGCGAAATTTTAGGAGAAGCCCTTGCAAATTTTGTAATGTTTTCCTCTCCAGAAATGGTTGTTCTTTTTGGAGGCATAGCCAAAGCAGGAGATCTTTTACTTATTCCTACACAAAAAGCAATGGAAAAGAACCTCTTACCCATTTTTAAAAATAAAGTAAAATTAGTTTTAAGCAATTTACACGAGTCCGATGCTGCTATATTAGGTGCAAGTGCATTGGTATAACGTAACTAAAAACAGTTAGTAAAACCGCCTAAAAACCAATAGTTTTTCACATTAAAAACTGAATATGGTATTTTAGCCTTATTCTGCTACTTTTGCAGCCAATTTTAACTATTAAAGTTTTATAAACTTAATTCAAAATGGCAGGTCAATTAAAAGAAGTAAGAAATAGAATAAAAAGCGTACAAAGCACACAGCAAATTACCAAAGCTATGAAAATGGTTAGTGCAGCAAAGTTACGCAGGGCACAAGATGCTATAACACAAATGCGTCCTTATGCCCAAAAATTACAAGAAATGCTTAGCAATATTGTAAGTAATATTGATGGCGATACAGAATTAAAACTTGCCGAAAATAGACCAGTAGAAAAAGTATTGCTTATTGTTGTAACTAGTGATAGAGGTTTATGTGGTGCCTACAACAGTAATATTATAAAACTAGCAAAAAGTACCATTGATCAAAAGTATTCTACCCAATATCAAAAAGGAAATGTAGCTATTTGGAATATTGGTAAAAAGGGTTGGGAGGCTTTAACCAAAGCAGGCTATAAAACCAGCGATACTTTTAAAGATATCTTTCAACAACTATCTTTTACTAATGTACAAGCTGCTGCACAAGCAGCAACTAAAGCTTTTGAAAATAACGAGTTTGATGCAGTAGAAATTATTTATAGCCATTTTAAAAATGCAGCAACACAAACTTTTATAGCAGAACCTTTTTTACCTATACCTAAAGTAGAAAGCAATACTAATATTAATAAAAAATCTGACTTTATTTTTGAACCAAATAAAGATGAGTTAATTGCAGAATTGATGCCTAAAATTTTAAATACGCAGTTATACAAAGCAGTTTTAGATGGCAATGCCAGCGAACATGGTGCTAGAATGACAGCAATGGATAAAGCAAGTGATAATGCAAATGAATTATTAAAAACATTAAAAATTTCGTACAACCGTGCAAGGCAAGCAGCAATTACAACAGAACTTACAGAAATAGTAGGCGGAGCAGCAGCTTTACAAGGATAATTTAAAAAAATAAACCTATCTTTTGCAAATGGAGTTATCTGCTATTATACCACATATTGAAGTATTAATTTTTGCTAGTGAAAAACCTTTAACAGCACTAGAAATTGTAGAACTAATAAATAACTCTTTTGGTTTTTTAGAAGAAAGAATAAATTTAGACCAAGTTGAAAGTTGTATAGAAGGAATTGTTGAAAAATACAATACCGAATTTTATCCATTTGAAGTGAAAGAAAGTGGTGGTGGTTTTCAGTTCTTAACTAAAAAAGATTTTCATCAAACTGTTGCACAACTTAATGGAGATAAATTTCTAAAAAGGCTATCTACCGCTGCTTTAGAAACTTTAGCCATCATTGCATACAAGCAACCAATTACCAAAGGCGAAATTGAAAGTTTAAGAGGCGTAAATAGTGATTATAGTGTTCAAAAATTACTAGAAAAAGAACTTATTGTAATTGCAGGCAGAAACGAAAACCTTCCAGGGCATCCACTTTTATATACAACTTCAAAATCATTTATGGATTATTTTGGTATTAATTCTACCGATGATTTACCAAAAATAAAAGAAATACTTTCTGAACAACTTGTAGAAGGTACCATCATAAACTCAGATGATTTTACCAGCAATACAATTATTGATGAAGTTGAAACTAACCTTCCAAATACGGAGAACAGTAACAATTCAATTTCAGAAAATTCCAACACCGAACAATAAATCTCTTTTCCAAAAAAATTAAAAACTCTTAATTTTGAGAAGCTTTATTCAATAATGTGTATAAAGCATTGAATTAGTTGTATTAATTTATTATTATGTTTGTTATAGAATGAATTGGGCAGAATCAAAGAAAATAAAAATTGCAATATTAGATTTATATGAAGGGCATGCCAATCAAGGTATGCGTTGTATTAGAGAAATTATAAACACTTGGGCAGAACATAATCAGTTAGAAGTAAACTTTGATGAGTTTGATGTAAGGCTTAAAGAAGAAATTCCAGATACATCTTATCATATTTATATTTCAACTGGTGGTCCAGGTTCACCTCTTGAAACTATTGGCACTAATTGGGAGCAAAAATACTTTAAATGGTTACAATCAATAGAAGAATGGAATAATAATGCAACCAATATTCCAAAGCATGTTTTCTTTATTTGTCATAGCTTTCAATTAATTTGCAGACACTATAAAATAGGCAATGTTTGTAAAAGAAAATCTACCTCATTTGGCGTTTTTCCTGTTCATAAACTTGAAGAAGGAAATGAAGAAATGGTTTTTGAAAATTTAAAAGAACCTTTTTATGTTGTAGATAGCAGAGACTATCAAGTAATTGAGCCTAACTATTCTATCTTAAGAGAAATGGGTGCTAAAATTTTGGCAATCGAAAAAAATAGGCCTCATGTGCCCTTTGAAAGAGCCATTATGGCTGTAAGATTTAATGATTATTTTATAGGAACTCAATTTCATCCAGAGGCAGATGCTATTGGAATGAAATTACATTTACTTACCGAAGAAAAGAAAGCAACTGTAATTTTAAATCATGGAGAAGAAAAATGGAGAAGCATGGTAGAACAATTAGGCGATCCAGAAAAAATTCTTTGGACATATAATCACATTTTACCAAATTTCTTAAACCATGCTGTAGGAGTATTAACAGAAGCATAATTTTTTATCAGATTTCTTAACTCTCCTGCTGTTTTTTCACAATCTTAATTTATCTTTCAAAAAATAATTAATTTACTTTCACTATGGTTCCTAATATAAGAAACAACTTTAATGAACATTTTTACCAAAGTAATTACGAGTCTTTAATAGAAGACATTAATACAAAATTCCCCAATGCCTTAGATTTTCGTGTAGCCGAAACTCCCGTTTTTGTAGATAAAGAATTTACTCAAAAAATGATAGATTGCTGCGAAAACATTGTAGATGTTATAACTGGCTTTAATTTTAAAACACTTACCTCTCATGGCATACCTGCAAATGTTCGTGTAGCAAATGAAAATAACCACTCTCATTTTATAGCTTTTGATTTTGGAGTTTGTGAAAACAACGAAGGAAAATTAGAACCTCAGTTAATCGAAATGCAGGGTTTTCCTACTTTATTTGCTTATCAAGTACTATTAGACCAAGTAACAAGAAAATATTTTAGCATTCCAGATAACTACACCCCTTATTTAAGTAATTTAAACGAAGAATCCTATCTAAACCTTTTAAAAGAAATTATTGTTGGCAATCATCCAGCAGAAAATGTAATACTATTAGAAATATTTCCTCATCAGCAAAAAACAAGAGTTGATTTTTATTGTACCGAAGCATATTTAGGTATAAAAACTATTTGTTTAACTGAATTAATTTTAGAAGGCAAAAAATTATACTACGAAAAAGATGGAAAAAAAATTGAAGTAAAAAGAATATACAATAGGTTAATTTTTGATGATTTACAACAACAAACGGCCGAAGTACAAGAAAAAGGCAAAATTTTATTAAGTGATTTAGAGGTAGAATGGGTACCACATCCTAATTGGTTTTACAGAATAAGTAAATACACTTTACCTTATATCAATCATCCTTTTGTACCAGAAACTAAATTTTTAACAGACTTAATAGAATTGCCAACAGATTTAGAAAACTTTGTTTTAAAGCCTTTATTCTCTTTTGCAGGGCAAGGGGTAATTATTGATGTTACTAAAGAGGATATAAGTAAAGTGAAAGATCCAGAAAATTGGATTTTACAAAAAAAAGTAAACTATGCCGATATTATTAAAACACCTGACGGGCCAGCTAAAGCTGAAGTGAGAATATTTTATTTTTGGAAAGATGGAGAAGCTAGACCAATAGCAACCTTTAATTTAGCCAGAATAAGTAAAGGTAAAATGATAGGAGTACGATATAATAAAGGAAAAGAATGGGTTGGTGGACATATAGCTTATTTTGAAAAATAGCTTCTTTTAATTTTATTTATAACCCGATAAAGCATTGTTTTATCGGGATTTTTATTTTATGTATTCTACAATTTGGAAAACTAAGCCAAAAATGGAAAAATTTAATAAATTTATATTTAAATTTTTAATTAAAAAAATATAATTATTCACTATTAATCAATGAGTTATTTAATTTTATAATTGTATTGTTTTGGTTTGGCATAGTATTTCTTATAGTAATATTGGTTCAGTAATCCAATATTTAGTGAAAAGCTAAAACAATTTAGCAAACTTTAATATTTAAATAAAATGTACAAGTATTTAACTTTCACTATCTTAACTTCTGTTTTATGCATTACTGCAAGTGCTGGCGAATTTAACCCAAAGCCAAATAAAAGCATTGCAAACAAAAATGTTACTGCAACAATACAAACAACCAAAAAGCCCTTAGGCTTTATTAAAAAAACAAATACTTTAGCTGCTCTAAAACTAAATTATCAAGAGGTAGTAAAAGTAAAAATAGACAGTAATACTGTAGTAGAATATGTTCCAATTTTTGTAGAGAAAAAAATTAAAATTAAAAGAAACAGTTAGAAATAACCATACCAGTTTATTAAATAATACGTTAGGCCTTTTATGCAAAACATAAAAGGCTTTTTGTTAGGTGAAAACCATGTATTTACAGCTTTTAAATAATTCAAAAAATTACTTTTTCATTTCAAAAACTATACATACCTTCGCCGCCTTAAACAATTTGGGATATTGTATCTTTTTCAAAAAATTTTGTGTTAAACTGCAGCTTGTCTTACAACAAAATTGTGTAAGAATGTACAAGTAATGCTGAGTGCCTCACCAACATTCAGTTAGCTATGGAAACCAAAACAGGAATGAGAAGATAGACTATTTCAAAATAAAATTTCATCTACTATAATATGGCTATTAAAAAAGATGTAAACAAAACCAAACCTGGTTTTTCAAAAATTACAATCAGCCTAGCCTCTCCAGATTCTATTTTGGAAAGAAGTTTTGGCGAAGTTTTAAAACCTGAAACTATCAACTATCGTACGTATAAACCAGAAAGAGATGGTTTATTTTGCGAAAGAATTTTTGGCCCTGTAAAAGATTATGAATGTGCTTGTGGTAAATACAAACGTATTCGTTATAAAGGCATTGTTTGTGATCGTTGTGGCGTAGAAGTTACAGAAAAAAAAGTAAGAAGAGAAAGAATGGGGCATATAAAACTGGTGGTTCCGGTTGTGCACATTTGGTACTTCAAAAGTTTACCTAATAAAATTGGTTATTTATTAGGAATGAGTTCTAAAAAATTAGAAACAATTGTTTACTACGAACGTTATGTAGTAATTCAAGGTGGTGTGAAAGAAAGTTTAGGTACAGGAGATTTATTAACTGAAGAAGAGTATTTGGATATTATAGATACCTTACCAAAAGAAAATCAGTATTTGCCAGATGAAGACCCAGAAAAGTTTATTGCTAAAATGGGTGCAGAAGCAGTGCATGATTTATTAGAAAGATTAGACCTTGATGAATTAAGCTATCAATTACGTAATGCTGCAGCAAACGAAACATCTCAACAACGTAAAGCAGATGCTTTAAAACGTTTGAGTGTTGTGGAAGCTTTTAGAGACTCTTCTGCAAGAATTTCAAACCGTCCAGAATGGATGGTTATGCAATATATTCCAGTTATTCCACCAGAATTAAGACCACTTGTACCTTTAGATGGTGGACGTTTTGCTTCTTCTGATTTAAACGATTTATATCGTCGTGTAATCATTAGAAACAATCGTTTAAAACGTTTGATGGAAATTAAAGCTCCCGAAGTGATTTTGCGTAACGAAAAACGTATGTTACAGGAAGCTATTGATAGCTTATTTGATAATAGCCGCAAATCAAATGCAGTAAAAGCCGAAGGTGGTAGAGCGTTAAAATCTTTAAGTGATGTTTTAAAAGGTAAACAAGGTCGTTTCCGTCAAAACTTATTAGGTAAAAGGGTTGACTATTCTGGTCGTTCTGTAATTGTAGTAGGACCTGAATTAAAAATGCATGAATGTGGATTGCCTAAAGATATGGCTGCAGAATTATTTAA
This sequence comes from Chitinophagaceae bacterium, assembly GCA_019695015.1. GTDB lineage: Bacteria > Bacteroidota > Bacteroidia > Chitinophagales > Chitinophagaceae > UBA1930. Next base: position 16,750 of record JAIBAV010000117.1, on the reverse strand, counting down.
GCCATTTATTATTCGTAAATTATTAGAAAGAGGTATTGTTAAAACTGTAAAATCTGCTAAAAAGTACGTAGATAAAAAAGAAGCAATTGTTTGGGACATTTTAGAAAATATTCTAAAAGGCCATCCTGTTTTATTAAATCGTGCCCCTACCCTTCACAGATTATCTATTCAGTCTTTTCAACCAAGGTTAATTGAAGGAAAAGCTATACAATTACACCCATTAGTTACAGCAGCTTTCAACGCTGACTTTGATGGTGACCAAATGGCTGTACACGTTCCTTTAAGTAGTGCTGCAATTTTAGAAGCTCAATTATTAATGTTGTCTTCTCACAACATTTTAAATCCTCAAAATGGTACACCAATTACCTTACCTTCTCAAGACATGGTACTTGGCTTATACTATATCACAAAAATTAAAAAATCTACCAAAGAAGAACCTGTAAAAGGCGAAGGAAAAACATTTTATAGTTTAGATGAAGTTGTAATTGCTTACAATGAAAACGTGGTTGATTTACATGCTGGTATTAAAGTAAAAACTACAGTTCGTGAAAACGGACAGTTAGTAAACAAACTAATTGATACTACAGTAGGACGTGTATTATTTAACCAACATGTTCCAAAAGAAGTAGGTTATGTAAATGCACTTTTAACCAAAAAAAGTTTAAGAGAAATTATTGGAGAAATTATTAAAATTACCAATGTACCTAAAACTGCTAAGTTCTTAGATGATATCAAAACCTTAGGTTTTAGAATGGCATTTAAGGGTGGTCTTTCATTTAGTGTAAACGACCTAATAGTACCAGAAGAAAGAAACGAACTTTTAGAAAATGCTAAGGCAGAAGTTGATGAAGTTTGGGAAAGTTACAATATGGGCTTAATTACCAATAACGAACGTTATAACCAAGTTGTAGATATTTGGGGTAGAGCCGATATGATTATTACTGAAACATTAATTCATAAAATGACTACAGATAAACAAGGATTTAACTCTGTATTCATGATGTTGGATAGTGGTGCCAGAGGAAGTAAAACACAGGTAAAACAGTTAGTTGGTATTAGAGGCTTAATGGCTAAACCACGTAAAAGCGGATCTAGCGGTTCTGAGGTAATTGAAAATCCAATTCTTTCGAACTTTAAAGGCGGCTTGAATGTATTAGACTACTTTATATCTACCCACGGTGCTCGTAAAGGTTTGGCGGATACAGCCTTAAAAACTGCAGATGCTGGTTACTTAACACGTAGATTAGTTGATGTAGCACAAGACGTTGTAATTTCTGAAGAAGATTGTGGTACACTACGTGGAATTGCGATTAGTGCATTAAAAGATAATGAAGATATTATTGAACCATTAGCAGATAGAATAGAAGGTAGAACATCATTACACGATGTTTTACACCCTGTAACAGATGCCTTAATTATTAAAGCAGGTGAAGAAATTAGTTCGGAAGTTGCCAAAGAAATTGAAAATAGCGGAATTGAAACTGTTGAAATACGTTCCGTTTTAACCTGCGAATCTAAACGTGGTGTTTGTGTTAAATGCTATGGCAAAAACCTAGCAACAGGTTATATTACACAAAGTGGCGATGCTGTAGGAATTATTGCAGCCCAATCTATTGGTGAACCTGGTACACAGCTTACACTTCGTACCTTCCACGTAGGTGGTGTTGCAGGCAGCTCTTCTGTTGAATCTTCTTTAAATGCTAAGTTTGATGGTACTGTTCAGTTTGATGGTTTACGTACTGTATCTAGTGTAAATAATGAAGGTAACAAAGTAAATATAGTTATTGGTCGTACTGGTGAAGTAAGAACAATGGATGTTAAAAACGACCGATTACTAATTACAAATAATGTTCCTTATGGCTCTACATTACTTGTAAAAGATGGTCAACAAATTAAAAAGGGTGATGTTATTTGTACATGGGATCCATTTAACAATGTAATAGTTGCAGAACAAAATGGTACTGTAGAATTTGAAAGTTTAATAGATGGAATTACTTTTAGAGAAGAAAGTGATGACCAAACAGGACACCGTGAAAAAGTAATTATTGAAACAAAAGATAAAACTAAAATTCCAACAGTTATAGTAGCAGGAAAAGATAATAAGCACTATAACTTACCTGTAGGTAGCCACTTAGCAGTTGACGAAGGAGAAGAAGTTAAAGCTGGTCAGGTTTTAGTTAAAATTCCACGTATATTAGGTAAGTTAAGAGATATTACGGGTGGTTTACCTCGTGTTACAGAATTATTTGAGGCAAGAAACCCAGGCAATCCTGCAGTTGTTTGTGAAATTGATGGTATAGTTACTTTTGGTAATGTAAAACGTGGTAATAGAGAAATTGCAGTTGAATCTAAAGATGGAATGATTAAAAAATATCTAGTACCATTATCTCGTCAAATTCTTGTTCAAGATGGTGACTTTATTAAAGCAGGTGCACCATTATCTGATGGACAAATTGCACCAGCAGATATTCTTGCAATTAAAGGTCCTTTTGCCGTACAAGAATATGTAGTAAACGAAATTCAAGAAGTATATCGTTTGCAAGGTGTAAAAATTAACGATAAACATATTGAAGTAATTGTTCGTCAGATGATGAAAAAGGTAGAAATAGTAGATGCTGGCGATACAAAATTCTTAGAAGAAGATTTAGAAGACAGAGTAGATTTTATTGCAGAAAATGATAGAATTTTTGATAAAAAAGTAGTGGTAGATGCTGGCGAAAGCACTAAAATGAGAGCAGGAAAAATAATTACTCTTCGTGAACTAAGAGAAGAGAATTCTATTTTAAGAAGAGCAGATAAAAAAACTGTTGAAGTGAGAGATGCTAAACCTGCAACTGCAACTCCAGTATTACTTGGTATTACTAAAGCCTCTTTAGGTGTACAAAGTTGGATTTCTGCAGCTTCTTTCCAAGAAACAACTAAAGTATTAAGTACAGCAGCAATTAATGGTAAAGTAGATTATATGACAGGTTTAAAAGAAAACGTAATTACAGGTCATTTAATTCCTGCAGGTACCGGGCAGCGTGAATTTGATAATTTAATTGTAGGTAGTAAAGAAGAATATGAATTATTAACTGCAGCAAGAGAGGCAATGTCTTTTGATGATGATGAATAGTTTAAAATTATTCTTTCAATATAAAAATGCAGGCCTTAAAAAGCTTGCATTTTTTATTCCAAATTCTTTAAAAAAAAATAAAAAAACTATTTACAAATAGTTTTTTCTATATACAATTTGCTATTATATTTGCAGCCCTTTCGTTATAGCAGAATAGGGATAATGTTGGTGAGATGGATGAGTGGCTGAAATCAGCAGTTTGCTAAACTGCCGTACGGGTCAAACTGTACCGAGGGTTCGAATCCCTCTCTCACCGCAAAGAGATTGATTTTTATCAGTCTCTTTTTTTATTCTTTAAACCTAATGCAATATTTATTATCTATAATTCTTATCACATACATTTGCTTTAGAAAAATATTATGGCTACAATATCAACAGATCAAATATCATTTCTTGTTGCATTAATCGGTGCTGATTATGTTTTATATGATACAGAATCTTTAGAAAAATATAGTAGAGATGAAACAGAAAAATTAAAATTTTATCCAGATGTTATTGTAAAACCAAAAACAACAAACGAGGTTGCTGCAATCATGCAGTTTTGTAATCAGCATCTTATTCCAGTAACTCCACGTGGTGCTGGCACAGGTTTAAGTGGAGGTGCATTGGCTACTTTAGGAGGTGTGATTTTAAGTACAGAAAGAATGAATAGTATTATTGAAATAGATACTAGAAATATGTTTGTTATAACCGAACCTGGGGTAATTACTGAAGACTTAATGAATGCTGTTAAAGAGAAAAATTTATTTTATCCTCCAGACCCTAGCAGTAAAGGTAGTTGTTTTATTGGTGGCAATATTGCAGAAAATAGTGGCGGCCCAAAAGCAGTTAAATACGGTGTTGTAAAAGATTATGTTTTAAATGTAGAGCTTGTTTTGCCAACTGGTGAAGTAATTTGGACAGGAGCCAATGTTATTAAAAATGCAACAGGATATAACTTAACACAATTAATTGTAGGCAGCGAAGGCACATTAGGTATTGTAACAAAAATTGTTTTAAAACTATTGCCATTACCTAAGGTAGATTTATTAATGCTTGTACCATTTAAGAACTTAAATAATGCAAGCGATGCAGTGAGTGCCATTTTTAATGCAGGTTTTACACCAAGTGCATTAGAACTTATTGAAATTGAAGCATTGAAAATTACGAGCAAATTAATTGGTAATCATTCAGTACCTGTTTCAGATGATATTGCAGCACATTTAATTATTGAAACCGATGGTAATGATAAAGAAGTTTTAATGAAAGAAATGGAAACCATTGCAGAATTAATGCAACAATACAATTGCGAAGAAATATTTTTTGCAGAAGATGCTAATCAAAAACAAGAACTGTGGAAATTGAGAAGAAGAGCTGCTGAAGCTGTAAAATTAGAAGGTTACACAATAGAAGAAGATACAGTTGTGCCAAGAGCAGAACTTACAAAGTTAATTGTTGGAGTTAAAGAATTGGGTAAACAACATGGTTTTAAAGTAGTTTGTTACGGCCATGCAGGGGATGGAAATTTACATATAAGAATTAATCACCCAAGCATTAAAAACAGTTATGGTAGTGAAGAAATGATAAATATTTTAAAAAAACTTTTTGAATTAGTAAAAAGCTTAGGTGGTACTATTAGTGCCGAACATGGAATAGGGTTAATTCAAAAACCTTATATGGACATTTTTTTTAACAAAACCAATTTGCAAATAATGCGTAGTATTAAAAAAGTTTTTGACCCTAATAATATTTTAAACGCAAATAAAATTTTTGATATTAATTAATATATTTATTTTGAATTGTTAAGCTAAATTCTCATGAAAAAAATAATTGTATGTTTTGGTTGGTTGCTACTTGTTTTAAATAGTAATGCACAAAGAGGAGAAGTAAAAGAACTAGGTTTTAAAAAACAGAATGTTTTTATTGGTGGTAGTCTTACTTTAGGCTATGGAAATGTAAGTAACTCATACGGAGGAGGTAGTAATTTTGTAATTGGTGCTAACCCAGAAATTGGTTACTCTTTAGCAGAATGGATAGATGTGGGTACTGTTTTTAATATTATTTATTCAAGTACTAGATTTAATGATTATACTTACCGATATAGGCAAACAGGCTTAAATACAGGAGTTGGTGCCTTTATAAGGCTTTATCCTATTCCTAGTTTTTTTCTATTAGCACAGCCTGAACATAACTGGATAAAAGTAACTCAAACTAATTTAGATCAACCTGGTGTTCCTAAAATTACTCAAAAAGTACAAGCATCAAGTTTTTTGGTTGGCGTAGGTTATGGACAACGAATAATAGGCAGTTCCAGTTTTTTTACCACTATTATGTTTGATTTAGGAAAAGAAATTTATTCTCCTTATAGAGATGGTTTTAATAATGCTATTCCTATTGTTCGTACAGGATTTAACTGGTATTTAAACTCTGCTAAAAAGAAGAAAAAATAGCTGCAGGATTGTTAGCAACAATAATATTTTCATTCCAATTATTATACAAAAAACCTTCTTTTGCCATTGTATCAATATGTGCAATTAAATGGTTGTAATAGCCTGCAGTATTAAGCAATATTGTTTTCTTTTCATGTATTTTTAAATTGTTCCAGGTAATTACTTCAAACAACTCATCCATAGTACCATAACCACCAGGCAGTACTATTACAGCATCGCATAACTCGTACATCATTTTCTTTCTAATATGCATGTCTTTTACCACATGCAATTGACTGATATTTTCATGCTGTTGCTCCCACTCTACCAAAAGCTCAGGAATGATGCCAGTAACAGTTCCATTATACTCCATTACTGCATCAGCAATGGCACCCATTATTCCTACTTTACCTCCACCATAAACCATCTGTATTTTGTGCTCTGCTAGTAATTTGCCAAGCTCTACTGCATGTTGATAATATAATTGATTATTACCTAATTTACTTCCACAAAAAACAGCAACCTTTTTCCAATTCATAAACAACCTAATTTTTTATTTTATTAAACTATATAAACTTCCACCCTTTTCAAATAATCTGTCAATTTTCCTTTCTGTAGCTTCGTCTTTTTCTAATAACGGTGCATGATGTGGTTTAATTCTTGCATCCAAAATTACAGAACTTGTACATCCCCAATGTTTATACTCAATAAACTCAGCAACTCCGTAAATATCATGACTTGGATTACAACGTGTGTAAGTTACCCATAAATAATTATTCAATTTTTCTGATAAGAAATTACTGTCATCACAAACAATTATTTGTGCAACATCTTTTAACTCACTGCTGTAAGAATATAGATATGAATTTAACTGCTCCATTTCTTGTTTAGCATTTTCATAGGTTGTAAAAGTTTTTGCTTTTAAAGCAATAACTCCAGGAATTACAATTTGTGGATTAGCAAAGTTTTGAAGCCCATAAAAACAACTAGGAACTTCCTTACACAAATTTCTAATTACATCGCCATAGGCTGCAAATACAACTTTGCTGCCTGTATTTAAGCTTGTACCACTATAATCCAAAGTATCTATTGTAGTATTGGTATAAAAATGAATATCTCTCCTATAATCAATTCTTTCAAAAACATAGGTAAAAAAGGATTGAATATTTTTTGTAGAAAGATTATTGGTATCATCGGCTGTAATAAATAAAAACTTTAATAAACTTAGTTGCCCTGTACCTAAAATATGATTGGCAATTGTTAATAATTCTGCTGGTTGTTTGGAAGGCAAATAAGGCGTATATCTTTCGCTACCTATAGCTAATTGTAAAGGATGTACACCAGCAGCATCCACAGCATGAATTTCTTTTACACCACTAATTTCATTTTTTAATGCACTACCTGTAAGCTCATGTATTAAAGCCCCAAAACTAGTATCTTCTTGTGGTGGCCTGCCAACTACTGTAAAAGGCCATATTGCATTTTTTTTAGCGTAAACTTTATTGACTTTTAAAACCGGAAAATCATGTGTTAATGAATAATAACCTAAATGATCTCCAAAAGGGCCTTCGGGTTTATTTTCATTAACTATAACTTCACCAGTAATTACAAAATCTGCATCGGTACTTATACAAAATTCATTTTGATAAATGTACCTAAATCTTCTTGCACCTAAAACTCCTGCAAAAGTTAATTCACTCATACCTTCTGGCAATGGCATTACAGCACTTAAAGTATGAGCAGGAGGCCCACCAACAAAACAACTAACTTTTAACGAGCAACCTTTTTTATTTGCTTTGGTTTGGTGAATACCAATGCCACGATGTAATTGATAGTGCAAACCAATTTCTTTATTCAACACATAATCATTACCAGTAAGTTGAATACGATACATACCAAGGTTAGAGTGCATTACACCTGGCTGTTCTATGTCCTCGGTATAAACTTGAGGTAATGTAATAAATGCTCCTCCATCTTTTTTCCAATGATGAATATGTGGTAAATCGCTAATATTAATTTCTTGGTATAAAACTGGTTTGTGAATAGGATTTTTTAATGGAAATGCTTTTAAGGCTGCAATTCCTGCTTTAATATTTTTAAAAGGTTTCTTTAAAACATTTATTGGATTGTTTTTAATTTCTATTAGTTCTTGAACTGTTTTAAATGTATCTCTAAATATAAACTTACTCCTTTCAATATTACCAAATAGGTTTGATGCAGCTCTGAATTTTGTTCCTTTTACATTATTAAAAAGTAATGCAGGGCCATTCATTTCGTGTACTCTTAAATGTATGGCAGCCATTTCTAAATAAGGATCCACCTCTTCATTTATTTTTATTAAATGATGATGTTGTTCTAAATCAATCAAACACTCTTCTAAACTAGCGTAAGCCATGCTACAGTTTTTTGTTTATGCAATAAAAGTAAAGTATATTTTAATTCAGAATTAAAAGAACAGAGAAACTAAATAGTTAACTGCATTCAATTATAAAAAATAGGATTAGCGTATTTTATAAGTTGGAAGTAAATTTAGTTTTATTACTTAACTATTGCTTTACCTAATAGAATATTTTTTACATTCTTTCTGGAACTTCAATACCTAAAACATGCATACCTTTTTTAATTACATGTGCCGTTAAAGATGCAATTTGCAATCTTAATAGTTTTTGGTTTTCATTTTCAGCATGAGCTATGGAATGTTGTGCATAAAAGCTATTAAATACCTGTGCTAAATTAAAAACATAAATAGCAATTTTACTTGGGTCATGTTCTTTAGCAGCTTCTAATAATGTTGCATTAAAAAGTTCTAAATGCCTAACAACTTCTTTTTCTAGTGGTAGTAATTTTGAATTACTACTTGCATTATTCGTTATTGAATTTTTTCTTAAAATACTTTTTATTCTGGCATGTGTATATTGTATAAAAGGTGCAGTAAACCCATGAAAATCTATACTTTCTACTGGGTCAAAAATCATTTTCTTTTTGGGGTCCACTCTAAGTAGAAAGAATTTTAATGCACCTAGCCCAATTACTTTATTAAGTTCATCTAATTCTACACTACTAAAATCGCTTACCTTCCCTAATTCTTCTGTTTTTTGTTTTGATATGTTTATCATTTCTTCTACTAAATCATCAGCATCCACAACTGTTCCTTCACGGCTTTTCATTTTACCTGTTGGTAATTCAACCATGCCATAACTTAAATGATGCATACCATTAGAACCTGGCAATTGTAATTTCTGGCAAATTAATTTTAAAACTTTCATGTGGTAGTTCTGCTCATCTCCTATTACATAAATACTCTCTTGTGCTTCATACTCGGTATAACGCTGAGCAGCTAAACCAATATCTTGTGTAATATAAACAGAGGTTCCATCCTTTCTTTGTACTAATTTTTCATCTAACCCTTCATTTTGTAAATCAATCCAAACACTACCATCTTCTTTTTTATAAAATACATTTTTAGAAAGGCCAGTTTCTACTAAGTTTTTACCTAATAAATAAGTATCACTTTCATAATAAATTTTATCAAAATCGCTACCAATATTTTTATATGTAATGTCGAAACCACTATAAACCCAATTATTCATTGTTTTCCATAAGGTTAATACAGCTTCATTTCCATCTTCCCAATCAAGTAACATTTGTTGGGTTGCTTTCATAATTGGAGTTTCTTTCTCTGCATTTTCTTTACTTACTCCTTGTGCAAGTAAAGCTTCGGTTTGTTTTTTTAATTCTTCATTAAACTTTACATAATACTTACCAACAAAATGGTCTCCCTTTAATTTACTTTTTTCTGGGGTATCTCCATTTGCAAATAATTGCCAGGCTATCATACTTTTACAAATATGTATTCCTCTATCATTCACTATACAAGTTTTAATAACTTTGTTACCAAGTGTTTTAAAAATTTCTGCAATACTCCAACCTAAAAAAATATTTCTTAAATGCCCTAAATGCAAAGGTTTATTTGTATTGGGAGAAGAATACTCTACCATTACTGTATGGTTAGTTTTGGTAGCAATTCCATAGTTAGAATTATTTGCATTTTCATTTAAAAAACCTGCCCATATTGCATCTTGAATGGTTACATTTAAAAAACCTTTTATTACATTAAAATCTAAGAATAAATCGCTATTATTTTCTTTTAAAAAATTACCTATTTTGTTTCCTATATCTTCCGGATTTTGTTTAAGCTGTTTAACTAACCCAAATAAAACAATAGTGTAATCTCCAGTAAACTCTTGTTTGGTTTTATTTATCAATACTTCATTAGGTGCTAATTCCAAATCAAATAATTCTTTTATAGCTGTTGTAATTGTATATTTTATGTTTTCTATTATTTGCATACCACTTAAACTTTTGGGTGCAAAGCTAATAATTTACACACTATCTTAGCAGCCTTGTTTTATGCGTAATTTTCATAACTATATTAGAAGGCTTATTTTAACAGTGGTTGATTTTTTTTATTTTCCTTTCAAAAGAATAATGCCTTTACAAACTTATAGATATGCAGCTTGTGGGGGCTTTAATACTTTGTTGGGTATAGTTTTGTACTTTGTTGCTTTTCATTATATTTTTATTCATGAAACAGTTCATATTACCGAACAATTTGCTTTAAAAAGGCATATAGCCTCAGATTTTTTATTTTCATTTTGGATTAATTTTCCTATAGGCTTTTATTTAAATAGATATGTTGTTTTTCAAGAGTCTAAATTACCTAAGAGGATACAGCTTTTTAGATATTTTGTGGTGTTATGTGGCTCTATAGGAATTAACTACTTTTGTTTAAAATTATTTGTAGAAATTTTTAAAATTTATGGCCCAATAGCTAAAATTTTAACAGCAATTATTGTAATTGCTTTTAGCTATATTTCTCAACGTAATTATTCATTTAAAACTACTAAAGAAGGAGTATATTAAAAATTATATGGATAGAATTGAACAAATAAGAACCTTTTTGCAAGACAACCCTAAAGATAATTTTTTACGCCATGCATTAGCTTTAGAATTAATAAAAATTGGTAAAGATTCTGAAGCGAAAACTTTATTTGAAGCAATCTTAAATGAGTATCCAGATTATGTAGGCAGCTATTATCATTTAGCTAAATTATTTGAAAGAAACCAGCAAATTGAAACAGCAAAAGAATGGTATTTAAAAGGAATGGAAGCATCTAAAAAAGCAAAAGATCAGCATAGTTATAACGAACTACAAGCAGCATACGAAGACTTAGTGTATTAACCATAAAATTAAACCCCGAAAAATATCGGGGTTTAATTTTATAACAATAATTCTTAAATGTACTAAGGAAAAATTCCTAGTTCGGAGTAGCTCGTAGCAACTTTATTAATTGCATTTACATAAGCTGCTGTACGCATATCTGGAATTTCAGGATTGGCTTTCCAAATTTCCATAATTTCTTGTGTTGCGGTTATCATTGTTTCTTCTAATCCACTTTGTACTAAATCAACTTCATCTGCACCATGTACAATTTGATGTCTTTCTGCATCACTAATTGCCTTGCCTGTTAACGATTCAATTTGTCTGATAATTTTTTCATTTTGATTTTCATCAAATCTTTTCTCCATTCTGCCATAACGAACGTGGCTAAGATTTTTTAACCATTCAAAATACGAAACGGTTACACCGCCTGCATTTAAATACATATCTGGAATTACTAAAATTCCTTTTGCATTAAAAACATCGTCAGCTTCTGGAGTTAATGGGCCATTTGCAGCTTCGCCAATCATTTTAGCTTTTACTCTATCTGCATTATTTTTATTTATAACATTTTCTAAAGCAGCCGGAATTAATATATCACATTCTAATTCTAAAGCATCATTACTATTAGGTATATCTGTTGCACCAGGAAAGCCTAATAAAGAACCATTTTTCTTTTTATATTCAAAACACTCTTCTTCGTTTAAGCCATTGGCATTATAAATGGCTCCATTATATTCTGCAATAGCAACTACTTTTGCACCTGCTTCTCTAAAATATTTTGCACTATGAAATCCTACATTACCCAAACCTTGTACAACAACTGTTTTGCCTTCAATACCAATAGTTAAACCAAGTTTTTTCATAATATCTGGCATATTACATACTTCTCTTACACCAAAAAATACGCCTAACCCTGTAGCCCCTTTTCTTCCTCTAACACCTCCTTGAGAAATAGGTTTACCAGTTACACAACCTGCTGCATCAATTTCGCCTGGTTTAAGTGAAGCATAGGTATCTACAATCCATGCCATTTCTCTTTCGCCTGTTCCATAATCTGGTGCAGGTACATCTATACCAGGGCCAATAAAGTTTTTCTTCACTAATTCAGCAGTATAACGACGAGTAATTTTTTCTAACTCGTATGCACTGTATTTATGTGGGTTAATTTTAATACCACCTTTACCTCCACCAAATGGTACATTTACAATTGCACATTTGTAGGTCATTAAGGCAGCTAGAGCCATTACTTCATCTTGGTTTACTTCATCGCTAAATCTTATACCACCTTTACATGGACTTTTGTGCTGGCTATGCTGCACTCTATAGGCTTCAATTACTTCAATTCTGCCATCATCCATTTTCACTGGAAAACGCATTCTGTAAACACTGTTACAAGCTTTAATTTGTTCTAATAATCCTTGGTCCCACTTAGTAAATTTTGCCGCTTTATCAAAGCTTTTTTCTACGCTTTGAAAAAAACTGTAAGTTTGATCTGACATAAGTTTTTAATTTTTAATTAAGCAATCATTATTATTTATAAATAAAGTTTTATCCCTCTTTTTCTAGTTTAGATAACTTTTTATCCAAATTAAATAAATACAAAAATATTCCGAGCATTAAAGTTAAAACAACTGCCATTACAATATATATGCTTTGTTCATTTCTTGCTGCTTTTCTACTTTCTTCTGTAATCAATTCTTGTGCATTAACTACATAACAAGAAAACAAAATTATACATAAACTGGCTATTAATTTTATTCTACCCATAATTCAATTTCTTATCTTTTAATATTTGAAACCTAATATATAAAGTACTCATCCAAACACCTAACAAAGTAAACCCAATAACTGCTGGCCAAAAAACCATTCTCATTTCTGCACTCATATCGCCTCCATTTAGAGCAGGATTACCTCCTGAGCCTCCTTGCCCACCAGGATGTAAACTTTCTACCATTCTTGGTAATATCCAAAGTGTTGGAAACAACATAAAAAATGCAAAAATATTATACACAGCGCCAACCCTTGCTTTCTTTTCTTCATCAGTTAAACTTCCTCTTAATATAAAATAAGCAAAGTAAATTAATAAGGCAACAGCAGCTCCGTTTTGTTTGGGGTCTCCGCTCCAATATGCTCCCCATTGAAAGTTAGCCCAAATTGCTCCAGTTATAATTCCTAAAACACCAAATAGAACTCCTGTTTTTGCATAGATAGCTGAATAAATATCGTGTTTAGTAGAAGGTTTAATTAAATATTTGATAGCATAAATTAATGATACTGTAAAAAATATCATCATTGCAAACCACATTGGAACATGAAAGAAAACATTTCTAATAGAATGAAATAATGGAACACCAGGTAATTGTTGAGGAATTTTCACAAGAAAGCCCATACTGCATGTGTACATTAGTAAAATAAATGCAAATAGTTTCCACCAAGACTTTCTAATCATAACTGATGATACCAAATAATGGTTTGCAAATGTAGGATAAAGCCCAACACTAAAAAAAGTAAAATTTAACTTAATTGCTCAATAGTTACTAACTCTTCTATATTTCAATAAAAAATATTCCTTATAAAATTGCTAAGAAAAGTCAAAAAATTACTTTATTAAAGTTGCATCAAATACATTTGAGGCATGAAATATTGGTTACTATTTTTTTTTAGTGTTACAACTTTTTTTGTTACAAATGCCCAAAAAGTATTTGAATTTAATAGCACTTGCCAACAGGCTTATCAGGAAATTACACAACTGAAATTAAACAATGGACAAGTATTAATTAATAAAGCCAAACAACAAAATCCAGATAATCTTATACCTTTAGTTTTAGAAAGCTATATTGATTTTTTTACTCTATTTTTTAATGAAAATCCAAACGATTTTAAAATAAGATATCCCAATTTTGAAAAAAGAATTAGTGCCTTGGAAGAAGGGCCTAAAAGCTCTCCTTTTTATGACTTTTGTTTAAGTACTGTTTATTTACACAAATCGGCTGTTAATATTAAATTTAATAATAAAACAAGAGCAGGTTTTGATTTTCAGGCAGCTTATAAGCTAATTAAACAAAATCTTAAAGCCTATCCTACTTTTACCCCAAACCATTTATTATTTGGCAGCTTACAAGCTGTTGCTGGTACTATTCCAAAAGGTTACCAATGGATTGCAGGTTTATTTGGAATTAAAGGTAGTATTACAAAAGGACTAAAAACGGTTAACCATTTTGTAAACAACCCTTACGACCCATGGTCTAAATTAATGTTTAACGAAGCTGCTTTTATTTACTGTTATTTAATGTTTTATATAGAAAATAAAAAGGATGAAGCTTTAGAGTTTATTAAAAGTAAAAAATTAGATGTTGTAAATAATCACTTGTTTAGCTACATGGCTGCTAACCTAAGTTTAAATAATAAACAAATAAATAATGCCGCCATTATTTTACAAAACAGAAATAAATCGGGAGATTATTTAAATACTCCAGTATGGGATTTTCAGATGGGATTTGTATGTTTATACAGAATGCAAACCCAACAGGCAATTAATTATTTTGAGAACTATTTATCTCAATTTAAAGGAAATTTTTATGTTAAAGATATTTACCAAAAACTAAGTTGGTGCTACTATTTACAAGGCAATATGGCTAAAGCAGAAGATGCCAGAAAAAAATGTATCAATAGAGGAACACAAGTTACAGAGGCTGACAAACAAGCCTATAAAGATGCCAAGAAAAACAAATGGGCAAACATAGTATTACTTAAAGCCAGAATATTAAATGATGGTGGTTTTAATAACGAGGCAATAAAAGTTTTACATGGCTTTAGTACTTCAAGTTTTAAAGACGAAGCGGAACAATTAGAGTTTAATTATAGAGTTGGCAGAATAAATGACGACTTAGGTAAAGAGGAAGATGCTATTGCTTTTTATTTAAAAGCTATTACAATTGGAGAACATAGAACTGAATATTACGCTGCTAGGGCTGCTTTACAAATTGGTATGATACATGAGAAAAAAGGTAATAAAAAATTAGCTATCACCTATTACGAAAAATGTATGGATATGGAGAACCATGATTATAAAAACAGCTTAGACCAAAGGGCAAAAAGTGGCATTGCACGTTGTTATGGAAATTAAAGTTTCCTCACTTAATCATCATTAATAATAAATATCTTTTAACTTTAAATATGCTCTCAAAATTACATATTCAGAACTATGCAATCATAGACGAAATTGAAATTAATTTCTTCAATGAACTAAATATTATTACAGGAGAAACTGGTGCTGGCAAAAGTATAATTATGGGTGCTTTAAATTTAATTTTAGGAGAAAGAGCAGACAGTACTTACTTATTAAACCAAAATAAAAAATGTTTTATTGAAGGCCTTTTTATAACAGAAAAAAAAGAAGAGATAGTTAATTTTTTAAGAACTAACGACTTTGATATTTTAGATGAGTTAGTATTAAGAAGAGAAATAGCAACCAACGGAAAGAGTAGAGCTTTTATTAACGACTCACCTGCTACACTTATTCAATTAAAGCAGCTCGCAGCTTTATTGGTTGATTTACACCAACAATTTGATACATTAGAATTAAGTAACAGCCACTTTCAAAGAAATGTGGTTGATGCTTTGGCAAATAATGCTCAAATATTATCCAATTACCAACGCCTTTTTTTGCAATGGCAAAGCAATCAAAAAAAATTAGAAGAACTTATATTGCAAAGAAATAATTTCAGTAAAGAGGCAGATTATAACAAATATTTATTGCAAGAATTAGAAGAAATCAATTTAAAAGAAAATGAAATTGAAGGTATAGAAAATGAACTTGAAATTTTAAATAACAGTACCGAAATAAAAACTGCTTTAAATGCACTTTATTTTGAGCTAAAAGATAACGAAACTCCAATTATAGTAAAACTTAAACAGCTTTCATCTCAACTAAACTCTTATGCTGCATACCATCAAAATATTCAATCTATAACAGATAGAATACAAACATTGCAAATTGAGTTAGATGATATTGCTAATGAAGCTGCAACACTTAATAATGCTATTAATTTAGATGAAAATAAAATTGAAATTTTAAATGAAAAACTTTCGCTTTGTTATAAACTATACAAAAAACATAATGTACAATCATCAGCAGGTTTAATTGCTATTCAAAACGAATTAGAAGAAAAATTAAAAGCAGTTTTAAATATTGATGAAGTAATAAAAGAAAAAGAAAAAGAGGCTAAAGATTTACTATCTAAAATTTCAATAATGGCAAAAGAGATTTCTGCTTCAAGAAATGCTCAATTAATACCTATTGAAAAGAAAGTAAATTCTTTGTTACATCAAATTGGTATGCCAAATGCAAACATTAAAATAGAATTAAAAGAAGTACCGTTAAATTATTACGGAAAAGATAATGTTGAGTTTTTATTTGACGCTAATAAAAGCAACAAATTTGAGCCAATTAATAAAGTTGCAAGTGGTGGAGAGTTAAGCAGGTTAATGCTTTGCATAAAAAGCTTAGTAGCACAAAGTATAGATTTACCTACTTTAATTTTTGATGAAATTGACTCTGGAATTAGCGGTGAAGCTGCAAAACAAGTTGGAATTATTATGCAACAACTAGCAGCTAAAAGGCAAATAATTTGTATTACACATCAGCCCCAAATTGCTGGTAAGGCAAATGCTCATTTTTATGTTTATAAAGAAATTAAAAATGATATAGTAAAAACCAATATTAAATTATTAAACAATGATGAACGCATTATAAACATTGCCAAAATGCTTAGTGGAGAAAAGCCAAGTACTGCAGCAATAGAAAGTGCAAAAGAAATGATGAACTAGTTTTGGTTGAAAATAAGTACATTTTACGAACAACAAATTAGTAAAACTACGAAGCCTAAAAGTATATTTTCCTTGCTCATTTTCAGTAAACTGAATGTCTAAAAAAGAGAAGTTTTGCTCTTGTTTTGGGAATAAACTGTGTATATGTTTGCATAGTCAATTTGATACAATGGT